>JAVCCE010000002.1 GCA_030765645.1 Candidatus Hinthialibacter antarcticus
AATTCATCCGGTAATTGAGTACCTAGTATTTATGGATAGCCATAATTTTGTTTCGGAAAACGTGTTCCGGCCTGTCAAAAATTGACAAATCAAATCAGGCATGGATGCAACTCTGGAAGCGCCTGTGCAACAGGGCCTGAAAGCCCGCACTGAAGCGAGCAGAGTTGTACCCGTGCCGCATTCAGCGAAATCTCAATTCAATTTATAAAAAAAGTACTCAGTTTTCGGAAGAACCATAACTTCTTACAACCCGAACGCGGTCTTAAATTCGTGAAACTGGCGGTTGTCTTGCGGGTTGAGCAGCGTGACCGCCTTGCCGGAGGCGCCGGCGCGGGCGGTGCGGCCAATGCGGTGAATGTGGTCTTCGGGCGACATGGCGAGGTCGTAATTGATAATCAGCGCTACGCCTTCGATATCCAAACCGCGCGAGGCGACGTCGGTGCCAACCAGAATGTTGTAGCGTCCCTGCTTAAACATCTCGACGGCGCGTAAGCGGTCAGCCTGGTCGATATCGCCGTGGATGCGGGTGGCGTGATAATTGTCGCGCTTGAGGCGCTGGCAAAGTTTTTCGGTTTCGCGCTTGGTGGCGACAAAGACGATGATGGGGCCTTTTTCTTTGTCGAGTTCCTGACGCAGACGCTTGTCTTTTTCTTCTAAGTTCCTAACGCGAACAATTTCCTGATGCACGGATTTCAGCGGCGTCAGGTCGGGCGCGCCCACATCAATGAACACTGGGTCTTTGAGTTGGACAACGCGCATCTTTTGAATTTCTTCGACCAGCGTGGCGGAGAACAATAGCACCTGAGGCTTCTCGTAAAAGCAAGCGAAAATATCTTTGATCTGCGGCATGAAGCCCATGTCGAGCATACGGTCCGCTTCATCCAGAACGATGATTTCCGCGCAATCTATACGAAAGCGTCCACGCGACTGGATGTCGAGCAGGCGCCCCGGCGTGGCGATCAAAATATCGGGCGATTCTTTTAACTGGACGATCTGGTCGAGGATGTGGTCGCCGCCGTAGATCGCAATGGATTTCAATTTGGTATCAACGATTAAACGGTCGATCACTTCCGTGATCTGCACCGCCAATTCGCGGGTCGGCGCGACGATGAGTCCGCGCAGCCCTTTGCCGGGCTTGTCTTTCAGCAGTTGAACCATGGGCAGCGCAAAGGCGAGCGTCTTGCCGCTGCCGGTTTGGGCGCGGCCTACAACATCGTGTCCCTTTAATATCTGTGGGATGGCGCAGCCTTGAATCGGCGTGGTTTCGTCGAAGCCTTGTTTTTTGATGTTCTCTAAAATTTCCGGCGACAACCCGAGCGTATCGAATGGAACGCGCCATTCGCTGAGGTCGACGAGCGCTTCATGCTCGCCGTCATGCGAGGGGCCGGGCGCGATGATGGTTTCCGGCTCGCCAACAAGAGGTTCGCTGGGAGCGGGCTGGTTTCGGGTTGCTCTTCCCGGCGCTGGCTTACTGGGTTCTTTCGGTAAGCGATTGAGCGTTTCCGGCTCGGCATCAGCGGCGACAAGAATGCGGTCTTCTATTTCACATTCATTTAAAAGTTCAATCGCTTTCGGCTGAAAGCGCTCGTTTTTGAGCCAAACATACGCGGTTTGGTCAGACGCGTTGGAATTTTTTTCCAACAGAACCCGTTTGCTATGGATGCGGTTTCCGTCTAAAAGCGCCGTAAATAGCGCTTCCGTGAAGTGTGAAGGAATATTTTGAATTGTTATGGCAGGCGTCATAGGCATGAATTGGTAGGGATACTTTCATTTAAGATATCCTTAAATGTAGCCATCGCAATGCCGCCGTCAAGCCATTGCGCCTAGACCCGGCGCATTGTCCTGTTTACATTGTTGCTGTCAGACCCTGATCTTTGGAGGATATTCAGATGACTATTTCGATTTCTCGTCGTCATTTTTCAACCTTGGCGGTCGCGGCGGCGGGGGCTGCGGTTGGCCTGGCGAAGCCGTCTTATGCGAAAGAAGGCGTCAAAATGTTTCCGAATTTAGGCATGGGGCATTTGCGGGTTTCGGGCGATATGAAAAAATCGGTGGAATACGCCATCGAATTCGGCTACGGCGGCGTGAACCCCAGCGTGGGCGAACTGGCCGCGATGAGTGATGCGGAGCGCGATGAGTTTGTTATGATGATGAAGGCCCACCAGATTCAATGGGGCGCCAGCGGATTGCCAACCGATTTTCGTAAAGATGATGAGACCTTTAAAAAGGGCATCCAAGCATTGCCCAAACAAGCGAAGGTGTTGCAAGACGCAGGCGTCACCCGCGTTGCGACCTGGATCATGCCGCGCCATAACGAATTGACCTATAGACAAAATTTTAGGCAACACCGCAACCGCCTGCGCGAAGCCGCCGTTATCCTGAAAGATCACGGCATGCGCCTCGGCCTGGAATTCGTCGGCCCGCAAACCATGCTGGTTGGCGAGCGCTACCCGTTCATTCATACCCAGAAAGAAATGTTGGAACTCTGCGACGCCATCGGGACGGGCAACATGGGCTTGCTGTTCGACTCGTGGCATTGGCACTCGTCCGGCGGTACGGTGGATGAGGCGAAGCAACTGACCAATGATCTGGTCGTGAATGTCCATGTCAACGATGCGCCCAAGGGCGTTGCCCGCGAAGCGTTGATCGACATGAAGCGCGAATTGCCTTGCACGACAGGCTCGATTGATATGAAAGGCTTTATCAACGCATTATATGCGATGGGGTATGACGGCCCGGTGACAGTGGAGCCGTTCAACCAGCCGCTGTGGGAGATGGACGACCGCGACGCGCTGAAAGCCACCAAGGATTCACTCGACCGCGTGTTTGGGTTGATTGAGGTCTAACCCGAAAATGAAACGTGAAACGATGCGCCCTCGTCGATCTGCGGGGGCGTTTTTTGTTTGAAACATGAAAGAGCAAATAAAATGAAAAAACCAACTCTTTTTCTAGACCGCGACGGCACCCTGATCACTGATGTTGGATATCCCAAAAGCCCCGATTTGGTCGAACCGGTTCCCGGCGCGGTCGAAGCGATGCAAACGCTGGCGAAGATGGGCTATCAACTGATTGTTATCAGCAACCAGTCGGGCGTGGGGCGGGGCATTATTTCGCCGGAAGAAGCCAAGAGCGTCCACGACCGTTTTATTGAATTGTTTAAGGAGCAGGGCATTGAGTTTCAGGATGTCTATTATTGTCCTCATGCGCCCGAAGAAGACTGTGAATGCCGAAAGCCATCGCCGTATATGCTGTATCAGGCCGACCAGGACCACGGCGTTGATTTTTCAAAATCCTACATGGTCGGCGACCGCTTGGGCGACGTGCAAACGGGGAAAAACGCCGGGTGTCGCGCTATCCTGTTCATGAGCCAATATGTGGACGATCCCGGCGACCTGCCGGACGCCGTGGTTGACGGCTGGGAACAGGCTCTCCCCATTTTAGTGAAGGCTTGGAAAGAGAATTCGTGAAACAACTTGAAACGCTGCTTGAACGGTTTGTTGGATTAAATGTTTTAATCATTGGCGATGTCATGCTGGATGAATACATCTGGGGCGATGTGGACCGCATTTCACCAGAAGCGCCTGTTCCCGTGGTGGATATCCACCAACGCACCTGGGCGCCCGGCGGCGCCGCCAACGCTGCGGCGAATATTCAAAGCCTGGGCGGCCGCGCAATGTTGTGCGGCGCGACCGGGGCGGATTACCAAAGCGAAAAACTGCGCGAACAATTGCAAGAACACAATGTGGGAATTGCAGGTCTTACCGCAGTTCAAGGCCGTCCGACCACCACTAAGACGCGCATCATTGCGCGCGGGCAACAGATGGTGCGAGTTGATTCTGAATCGCGCCAACCATTGCCGGTTGATTCAGAAAACCGTCTGGTGGAATTTATTGAATCGGCGATGAAAATGTACGACGCCTGTATTTTGTCGGACTATAACAAGGGCGTTTTGTCTGAGCGCTTATCTCAAACGGCGATTCAGGCGGCGCTCAAAGCAGGCAAGCCGGTTGTAGTTGACCCCAAGGGCGTTGATTACAAAAAATATTGCAACGCCACGGTCATTAAACCCAACACCAGCGAAGTTGAAGAAGCCATCGGGCGCCCGGTTGAAGGTGAAGCGGATTTATTGCAAGCCGGACAAAAAATTCTAAATGTGGTTGGTGAAAGCGCGTTGTTAGTGACGCGCGGCGCCGATGGAATGACTCTGTTTCAACATGGCCAGATTGAACAGCATATCCCTACGATGGCGCGTACCGTCTACGATGTAACTGGCGCGGGCGATACGGTTGTGAGCGCACTGGCGATGGCGCTGGCCTCAGGCGCAAACTTGTTGGACGGCGCTCATTTGGCCAATCATGCGGCAGGCGTTGTAGTCGGCAAAGTCGGTACGGCTACGGTATCGTTAGACGACCTGCGTTTAGGAAAGGATTAGGCCATGCCAAAGTTGATCGAGTCGCCCACCCGCGTTGAAGCGGCGGGCAACAAACCAAAACGTATTGATGAATACATTGGCCGCGTCAATTCCCAGACCGACGGCGCCGAGTGCATCGCTGTATGTTTGCCTGCATTTTCCATGGATACCGTCCATCGCGACGAGTCGTAATTTCCTCACCCGGAGAGAGCAACAATGACCAATTACGCTGAGATGCTGCAGGGCGTGTTTCTCCCCATCACCACGCCCTTCAAAGACGACATGAGCGTGAATTTCGGCGCTCTCAAAGTCAATGTACATCTCTATGCAAAATCGGGCGTACAGGGGTTTCTCGCCCTGGGTAGCAACGGCGAAAATCGTTGTCTGACCGAAGACGAAAAACGACGCGTACTCGAAACCATTCTCGAATACAAACACCCCGACCAGACCGTGATGACGGGGTGTATTTATGACAGCACCCCGCAGACCATCGAGTTTATGGAATTCGCCCGGTCGGCGGGCAGCCACTTCGCGACGCTGCTGACGCCGTCGTATTTTCGCAAACAAATGACCCACGATGTGTTAGTCAATTATTTTACCGAATGCGCCGGGGCGGTGGAGATTCCCGTCTTGTTATATAACGCGCCTGGGTTTACTGGCGTGACCTTGGAGTTTGACACCGTCAGCGAACTGTCGAAGCATCCAAACATCGTTGGCATGAAAGACAGCGCCTCTAGCGGCATCGAAAAATTTTGTGAACTGAACGGCCCCGATTTCTGCGTGATGCCGGGATCGGCTAATTTTTTCTACGACGCGATTTTGCTCGGCTCGCCCGGCGGCGTCATTAGTTTGGCGAATGTTCTTCCTGAAGCGGGATTAAAGTTGTACGAATTCGCCAAGCAGGGCGACTCGCCCGAAGGGCGCGCGTTTCACGAACGCATGAAATCCGCCAATAAAAAAATCAGCGGGACGTACGGCGTCTCCGGCGTTAAGGCGGCGATGGATATATGCGGCAAAGCGGGAGAATGGCCGCGCAAACCTCTGATGCGCCTCGAAGGCGATGACCGCGAAGCCGTAAAGCAAGCGCTGATTGAATCGGGCCTGTTGCCATGACGCTGGTCCTCGCCGTTGATGCGGGAACCACCGGGATGAAAGCCGCCCTGGTACGCGACGGGCGCGAGGTGGTTACTCAACATGAACTCTCTTACCCTCTCAACATACGCGGCGTTGAAATAGATATCGACCCCCAACATTGGTGGGACGGTTTTTTAACCTGCTGCGCCAATCTTGGGCCGCAACGCAACGAAGTCCAAGCGATTGCTTTTTCGGTTTCGACGCCGGGCGCGATGGCGTTTGATGCAGACGGCGCTCCTCTCACCCCTGCGGTTGTGTTCATGGACGGGCGCAGCGGCGCACAGGCGCAATACATTCGTGACGAGATCGGCGAAGAGTTCTTACTCGAACAAACAAGCAACCTGCCTGTATCCGGCGGCTGTACGGCTTCAACCATGATGTGGTGGAAGGACAAGCAGCCGGACGCCTACAATCAAGCCGCCATGTTTGGACATACCAACACGTTTTTATGCAAACGCTTAACGGGCGCTTGGGGCATGGACCCTTCGACGGCGTCATTGACCGCGCTCTACAATACAACAGTCAATGATAAAACCTGGAACGCTGCGATTGCCGAAGACTTGGGCGTTCCACTCGAAAAACTGCCGCCGATCGTTGATAGTTGGGAGCCAGTCGGCGAGCTACTTCCATGTTGGGCGCAAGAAACTGGATTGCCTGCGGGAACCCCGGTGTTAATGGGCGGCAACGACGCCATGTGCGCGGCGCTAACTGGCGGCGTGACCCATGAAGGCGCGGTGATGGACGTCTGCGGCACCTGCGAAATCATTTGCGTGGGGCTGGCGCAGGCGCTGCCGGGCCGGCAATACAATGTGCGCTGCCATGTCATACCAGGGCTTTGGTCAACGCTGTATGTTCTCAATACCGGCGGCAAGGCGCTGGAGTGGTTTCATCAAACTTTCTGTTCAGAAATGCCAGCGGAAGCGTTTTATCAAGACTTTGTTCCAAATGCAATAGAGAGTTACTTCGCGGCAGGCCGGGTTTGGAACCTGCCGGACTATGAGGTCTATCTCGCAGGCGACCGCTACAGCACGGAGCCGAAGTCTGCGGCGTTGTCAAAATTGCAATTACAAACCACCCGCGAAATGCTATTAATGTCGATCATTCGCGGCAACAATCAATATATGGCGCTTCATTTGAATGAAATGCGAAAGCGCGTCAAACTTTCGTGCAACGTCCATCTCACCGGCGGGGGATTGTCGCAGGCGATGATCCGTTGTAAAAGAGAATGGATGGGCGAATATGAATACCGCCTGTGCGAAAATTCTTCGATGATGGGCGCCGCCCAACTCGCGCATTACGCCGTCTCGGGCGAAGCGCTTTGGAATGACTAAAGGGGTCGCATTATGCCGTTAATCAGTATGAAACCGATGCTCGCGGTGGCGCGAGAAGAAGGCTACGCCGTCGGCGCATTCAACGCGGTTGACTATCTCTCTTGTAAGGCGGTCATTCAAGCCGCCGAGAAACTCAACGCGCCAGTCATTATTCAGACCTCCGTCAAGACGGTGAAATTCTGGGGGCATTCTGCGGTTGTGTCCTGGATGAAAAACCTGGCGGAGCATTCACCGATTCCCGTGGCGTTGCATCTCGACCATTGCAAAGACGTGGGCTTCATCCAGCAGTGCATCGACGCGGGCTGGACCTCGGTGATGATCGACGCCTCGTCGCTTCCGTATGAAGAAAACCTGGCGATGACCGAAGAGGTTGTGCGACGCGCCTCGGCGAAGAACATCGGCGTCGAAGCGGAACTGGGCGAAATCGGCGGAGTGGAAGAAGACATCATCGTCGCCGAAGAAGACGCCCACTTGGCGGACCCCGACAAAGCAATTGCCTTTTGCGAGAAAGTCTCGCTGGCGGTATTCGCGCCTGCAATAGGCACTGCCCACGGCGTCTATAAAGGCAAGCCAAAAATCGCCTTCGACCGCTTAGAGAAAATTTCCAGCGCGACCCCGACGCCATTGGCGCTTCACGGCGGTACGGGATTGTCTGACGAGGTTTTCAAGCGCTGCATTTCATTGGGATGCTCAAAAGTGAATATCTCAACAGAACTCAAACATGTGTTCATCGAAAGTTTCGTCGATTTCCATTTGCAAAATAAAATCTTTGAGCCGCTCAAGCCGTTGGACGCCCAACTGGACGCTATCGAATCGGCGATGGCGGCGCATATCGTGCGCTTTGGCGGCGAAGGACGCGCGTCAAAAGACGCAGTGAAATATCAATAAGTTGGAGAATTTAGAATGCTGCAAGCGTTAATTTTTGATTGCGACGGAGTGCTCGTCGATACCGAACGCGACGGTCATCGCGTTGCGTTTAATCAAGCGTTTCAAGAAAAAGGTTTGCCTATCGAGTGGGACGCCGCGTTATATGGCGAACTTTTGCGGGTTGGCGGCGGCAAAGAACGCATGCGCCATTTTTTTGATTCGCAGGGTTGGCCCGGCGGCGTCGAAGACCGTGACGCGTTTATTCTTGAGATGCACAAACTCAAGACCGCGCGTTTTATGCAAATCATCGAAAGCGGGCAATTGCCGTTGCGCCCCGGTGTGAAGCGCATCGTCGATGAAGCCATCGCGGCGGGCGTGACTCTGGCGGTGTGTTCGACCTCGAATGAGAAAGCGGTGAACGCCGTCGTCGACGTGATGCTTGGCGCTGAGCGAAAAGCCAAGTTTGCGGGAATTTTTGCTGGCGATATGGCAAAGATGAAAAAGCCGGATCCCGAAATTTATCATTTAGCCAAAACGAAATTGAATCTTGATCCCGCAAAATGCATGGTAATTGAAGACAGCCGCAACGGGTTGCTAGCCGCCAAAGCCGCTGACATGAATTGTCTCGTGACGAAGAGTTGCTATACCCATGAAGAAGATTTCAGCGAAGCCGATGCGGTATTTAATGAATTGGGCGATTCGCCGAATATCAACGTAGCGATTGAAAACATCCAAGAACTTGTTCGTTAATCGTTACATATCACTACTTATACGTATGATATTATCCCCTCAAAATTGTGAATCTGTGTATCCTGCCAAATATTTCTTAGATTACATCAATCAATTATAAATGCAAGAAAACTTGACATTTTTCGTTGCGGAGAAGCCGTTTGTGGAAAATTATGATGCGGTTTTATGTATAAAACCACTTGGTTTTTTCGAGTTTATGCTATAGTCCCAGAGTGCGCTTCCTATGAATTCTACATAAATCCCAATCGAATTGACGGCATGTAGTGAAAGGAACTCAAATGAAGTTTTTATCGAGAGATTTATGCGGGTATTTTATAATGGTTGCAGCCCTGCTTGCTATCAATTCGGCGGCGTATGCAGATTGGCGGATCATGCCGGACGGAAAAATCCATGATGACTATCAAGCGCCAACCTGCGCGACTTGCGACTACCTGCATGAACAAGAAGCGCGCCTGCGCCAGGGCAAAAAGCCGATTGTTGACGAGCGCTTCGTCCCTAAAGATTATTGGTCAAAACAACAACTCGCGACGCCAACCGACGTTTGGCAATGGCCTGAAGAATACACATATATTAACGACAACCGCACTGACTCTGACGGCGATGGGTTGTTGGAGTGTCGGTATACCATCAATTTTTCTGATTTTTCATCCGTCGGCGGGTATTCGCAATCAGAGATCAATGATTTCGTTGGAGAATTTGACCGCTGCGTCGAGATGTGGAACGACTTACTAGAACATGTCGGGTTAGAGCTCAAAGAAGTCAACGACGGCAGCCATCACATTACCGTCGAAGCGAATGCCGATTCGGATATCGGTTCATCCGTCGGGCTAGCGACGCTCTTCGGCGCCTGGGATTCCGACAGCGCCATCTGTAAGTTTCGTAGTTCCTATACGCGCTTTCTCGCTGCGCGTTCCTATATGGATGATACTTCCGAAGCCTTTGCCGTTCGCCCGCCGGGCAATCCGTTTGTCGCCGTCTATCCTCTCTCTGTCTTTCGCGGAGTGGATGGCAACTCGACCTTTTCGCGCAGTTCCTTGATTGCAACGATGCTGCATGAAGTCGGTCACTTGATGGGGCTTCGCCATCCTTTTGATGCGTTGAACATTCTTGAAAACGGCGAAGGTTCCAGCTATCAAATCAATTGGCTCGACTGGCCCACGGTCGGCAACCCGCCGCCAAGCGCGCCGTCGCACATCATCGCCAATGAAGACTACCTGCAAACCGGATGGAGCCGCGGGCTGATTAACACATTTATGACCTATGACGACGGCGATTCGTACACGGTGTATCTCGATATGCCGCCTCACGTGAAAGCATTCGTCGCCCATTATTATGGCATCTTTGACCCGGCGTCCGCCCAGCCATTGTTAGACGAAGCCATCAGCGAACAGTTGCAATTTTCGCCTTTGGCGCGCGGCGAAATGGCGTTGGAACGCGAAAACAACGATTCCCCGGGAGACGCTCAGCCCCTTGATGTTGGACGCCCGGTTTTAGGGGCGCTATCGTGGCATTCTCCAGTTACGGGAGATAGGCAAGAGAGTTTGCAAGACCAGGAGGATTGGTACGCGTTCAATGTAAACGCAAGCGACGTTGGGCGCACTCTAGTCGCAGAACTCTCGATTGGTTCCGTATTTCGCCAGAATTTCACTTCGACCTTTAACGGCGTGACCTTTGTCGGCGACGCGGAAATTCACATCATTGATCCGTCTGGCAACGAGACGGTCAGTTTTGACGATGAATTTCCATTTGAAACATTAGAGACCCTTGAAGCGGGAACCTATTTCATTGGCGTCACGGGTTCGTCAAACGACTCCAGGCCGACTTACAAAGATTATGTGTTGACGGTTTCGTACGACGACGGTTTGCCTTCCAGCGATCCGACGTTTACACCGACGCCCTCGCCAACGGTATTTTCAGTTGTTGGAACCCCGGTCCCGTTTCAGTATGAGTTTGACCTCGCGGTAGAAAATGTGTATGTAATCGACGGCAGTGGGGATTTCAATAGTTCTGCGATTGATGACATCCAAGCGCGCCAAAATATTAAGTTCGTTGCTAAAGTGAGAAATATTGGTAAAAAGGATATCCCCAATTACACCATTGAGTGTTGGGTGAATGGCGACCGTTTTACTACAGGGCAAATGCCAAGCGCTTTGCCGCCCAATTCTTCTCAAATTTGGACATCACAAGACACCAACAGCCTGAACAACGGCATTCATACGGTCGAGTGGCGGGTCATTCCCGGTGCGGACGATAATTCTGCGAACGATTCAATCACGCATACATTCGCGGTTGGAAACGCCGTGCTTCCGACGGATACGCCGACGCCTGCGCCGCCAACCAATACGCCCGTTCCACCGACGCCGACGCCCGTGCCGCCAACGAACACGCCGTTGGTCTTACCGACATCAACGCCGACGATTCCGGCTTCTGGTGGATTGCAACCCTTGGTTGAATATAACTTCGACCAAGCAACGCTGGCGGCGAACGGCTGGTCTGAATTGCCGGGTGGATTTACTGGCGCTGTCGCCGGTCAGTTCGCGATGACGGCGCTTTCACCGCAAATTCTTCCGCAATCCTCAGACGGCTTGGGGCTGGCGATTCGTGTTGCGCCCGGCGATGTTGGCTTCATGTTTTCTTCGCAGGCGGTTGATGGCGGGGGAGACCCGTTGTTAATCCGCGCCCTGATGCGGGCTGATTTTCCCAATGCCTCGGTTGCGATCGGCGCCTTACGCGGCGGGTTAACGGTGGCAGGTTCATTCGATGGTTCAATTGCGCTCAACTTCCCAACCACGGCGCAGCAACTGGTTGATGGTTCCACCTGGATGAGCATTGTTTACCAACCCGACCAGGGAACCATTATCAATCCAATCTTACAGGTCGCGAATTCCGGCGCTGCGGGTGATCCGAACGTAACGGTGTTTGTTGATAAAATTGAAATATACCGATTGGCAAAAGGCAGTTCATCGCTGGCTGATTTGCTGCGAACTGAACCATAAACGATACGTGAAATCATTGATGCAAAAGAGCGCGGTCACAAGCCGCGCTCTTTTTTTATTCATCTAGCGTATTGGCTTCAAATGAGACAACGTGGTCGTGTTCGATTTGAAAATCAATCTGAATGGGGCGGCAGCAGACCTCACAGTCTTCGACATACGATTGAACATCAACCGAGAGGTCAATCACTGCGCTGATGCGCTGCCAGCAGTAGGGGCATGTATATTCAAATTCTTCTTGCATGATTGAATGAACTTTAGTGTGTGGCCATTCGGCTTGAGGACGCTCATAGAATCACCCCAAAGCCGGATGCGTACATTTTCTATTTATTGAACGCCCAGCGCTTGAAAAATGCCGATCATAAATTGCGGCAGGTCGTCGGGTTTACGGCTCGAAACAAAATGGCGATCGACCACAACCGGCGCGTCTTCAAAAATCGCGCCTGCATTTTCCAGGTCGTCTTTGATGCCCGGCGATCCGGTTACGCGTACGCCCTTATACGCCTTGGCTGAAATGGGGATCCATCCGCCGTGGCAGATCGCAGCAACCAGTTTGCCCGCGTCAGCGAATTCTTTGACTAACGATAACACCTTCGCGTCGCGCCGTAATTTGTCGGGCATGAAGCCGCCGGGGCAGACCACGCCGTCAAAGTCGGATGCGTTCATGTCCCCAATCGCAGCATCGGATTTGCAGGGATAGCCGTTCTTGCCTTGATAGACAACGCCCGCCTGCGGCCCCGCGAGCACAACCTCAGCCCCTGCTTCTTCCAGGCGATATTTGGGATACCACAGTTCCAGGTCTTCATAAATATCGCCGACGAAAAATAGAAAGCGCTTGCCGCGTAATGGATAATCGGTCATCAAAGTCTCCTATTGAGTTGCGACGCAATACAACCGCTCTGCTGTACGGATCAAAAAATAATCGTCGCCGAACGCGAACGATGAGCGGATCGGCGCTTTGCCCATTTCGATCTGGCTGAGCAGTTTAAACTCATCGCCGTCTTCCATAACGTAAAATCGTCCGCTCTCATTATGGGCGAATATTTTTCCATCAGCGATGGTGGGCGAGGCGCGCATAACCACATCGCTATCAAGATCGCCCTTCCAGATGGTTTCGCCTGTTTTTGCGTTCAGTTTGGTTATGACGTGGCGGTCTCCGTCGAGCACATACAAATGTCCATCATGGTAAGCGGAAGTGCAAACGTCAGGCGGCGCGTCTTTGAATTGCCATGCAATTTGCTCATCGCCGACGGTTCCAGTTGCGCCCGCTTTGAGTGCGAACAACGGTTCGCGCTTGGGCGCCGCGACGTAGATCATCCCACCGCCTGCAACCGGCGACGGTACGATGCGCCAATGGCCGACTTTACGCGGGTTATATTCGCCCCAGCGCCAGATTTCTTTGCCTGTTTCTGGATCGTGGCCGGTGGCGTAGTCTGCGCCGAAGAGCACAATTTCTTCGCGACCGTTTGTGGTTAGTGGGATGGGCGTTGTATAGGCTTCCAGCGATTCCGCCTTGGCGTCGGAAGGGCGTTCTTCTTTGAAAATGTCTTTGCCCGTCGCCGGGTCAATCGCAATCAGGAAAGAGGCGGGATTGCGTTGTAAAATTGTAATGTAGAGTTTGTCTTTATATAGCAACGGGCTGGAGGCGTATCCAAATTGGACGCTGAAACGGCCCATTTCTTTTACGAGATTGCGTTGCCAGAGAATCTTGCCGTCTAAGTCCAATACGGCGAGGTCGCCTGAACCGAACAAAAAGACGACATGCTTGCCGTCTGTCGCTGGCGAGGGCGATGCCATGTTTTGGCGGCGGTTTCCTCCGGGATCAATACCGAGCGTCTGGCGCCAGAGTTCCGTCCCGGTTTTCGCGTTGATGCACAGCCCCAACAAATCGCCGGACCGCTCATCGCGGGACGCGACGAAGATTTTGTCGCCCCAGATGATGGGCGTGGCCGCGCTTTCGCCGGGTAGGTTGGCGATCCAACGCATGTTGTCGGTTTGGCTCCAGGTATGGGGCAGGTTCTTGGCGTTAGCCGCTCCGTTAAAATCCGGCCCGCGCCATTGCGGCCAATTTTCTGCGCTTACCGCCAGTTGGAAGCAACATCCACAAATAAGAATAAACAAATACATTGACCATTGTTTCATGGCTGCCCCTCGATTCGCTTTGGTTTCGGTTTCAAAATGAAAAACAAAGATGAAGAATGCGTCATGCAGTGATTAAGTCGCAGGCGTATATTACATTGTTCCATCGTGTTGGCTATAGAACAAAGGAAACGGAATGAAGAAAACGATTATAATTTTGATCCCACCGTCTGAGGGCAAGGCGCCCGGCGGCGAGGGCAAACCGATTCAACCCAATAAAGACGCTCGCGAAATGCTCAAGCGCTTACATGGCTACGACGGCGAATGGGGCAAGTTATTAGGCGTGAAAGGCAAGGCGCTGGATGCCGCGCTCGAAGCCAACGCGTCTATCTTGAAATCGCCGACGCTGCCCGCGATTGAGCGATACAGCGGCGTAGTGTATGACGGCATCGACTATGCTTCGATGAAGGCGTCGGCGCGTCGGACGTTTGACGAGCGCGTACGCATCGTGTCGGCGCTATTCGGATTAGTCCAACCGCAAGATTTGATTCCCAATTACAAATTAAAAATAGACAAACTCAACGCCGCCGCCTATTGGAAGCCGATCATCGTCAAGCAGTTAAAAGACTCATTCGTGATCGACCTGCTGCCGCAGGCGCACCATAAGGCGGTTGGGTATCCCGATGGAATTCGAGTGGATTTCGTCTGTGAAAAAAACGGAAAACGCAAACCTGCCGGACACTTTGGCAAGTTAATCAAAGGCCGCTTTGTGCGTTGGCTATGCGAAAACAAACTCGCCGATCCAAAGCGCTTTTCGTCATTCGATGAAGACGGCTACCGATGGAACGGCGAGTGTTTTATCAAAGTTGAATGTTAAGTTAGACCTTATCTCAAAATTACTTGATCTATCGTTGCGTCAGGCCAGGGTACAACTCTGCTCGCTTCAGTGCGGGCTTTTATGCCCTTATACACAGGCGCTCCCAGAGTTGCACCCTGGCCTGAATTGGCTTTTGTTGATACGTCTGTTCTTTTCGGAATCATTTTTTGATAGGGCTCTCCAGCGTCTTTAAACACCGCACCATGGCGCGACCGTTGTGGTAGGGCGATTTCCAGAGGTTCGCTTTTGCGCCCGACGCGGCGCCGTTTTCATCAATGTTGCTGAACCAGTCGCCGTTTTCCCAATCGACCTGATGCGCTTCGAGCCAATCCATCATTTGCGTGAAGATTGACCAATACATCTCGTCGCCCGTCATGGCGTACATTTCCAGTGCGGACACGACGCCCTCCGCCTGCACCCACCACACTTTTCGTTTAGAAGAGGCTGTTTCATTGAATGAACCATAGTCATAGAAGCCGCCGTTTTCGTCGTCGTATCCATATTCGAGCGAGTAGTCGAACAGCGTTTTGTATAAATCAAGATAGGGCCCGTTTGGCAGCTCTGCCGCGCGATTAGCGTCGATGAGCAGCCAGATATTCTCGATGTCGTGTCCATACGAGACCACGTTGTACTGGGCCTCATCAATCGGCAGCCAATTGCGATGATATTTGTCCGTACACGCGCCGAGGGTTTTGCGTACGACGGTGTTGCTTTGAATGGAAATCAATTCAATCAAGCGGTTTCGCGCCTGCGCGTCATCGAAAGCCGTGCAGTAATTCGTGAGCGCTTCCATGATGTGCAGGTGGGTGTTCATCAATTTGACGCCCGGCGCGACGCTCATCAGCGCCTGGCTGTCGTCGTCGAGGAGGCTCCACTCTCGGGTGAATGATTCCTGATACCCGCCGTATTCGTCGTCGTGCGCTTTTTCTTCGAGAGTTTGAAACAAGTTCTGCGCTAAGCGGGCGGCGGCGGGATTCTTCGTCGCTTTAACGTATTCCGACAGCCCATACAGCATGAACGCCTGCCCATAGAGGTGTTTGCGGTCAACGGTTACGGTTTTGCCGTCTGCGCCAATCTGCTCATAAAAGCCGCCGTTTTCATTATCAAACATGTGCGCCATAATAAAATCAAATCCATGATTGGCGGCTTCGAGATGGCGCTGGTCGCCAAGTTCGTTATTCAAAATATGAGAAAAATACCACAGACAACGCGCCTGTGAGACAATGCCTTTGGGCGCGGGGCCTTGGTCGACGCCTGCCTGATTGTGATTGAGGTGATAACCGCCGTTGGTCTTGTCGACGAGGCGTTCCAGCCAGAATGAATCAATGTTGTTGAGCATCTTTTTGACTTTGGCTTGGGCGAATGCAATATCCGCCGCCGTGGGCGCCGCATGGCTGAATTGGACCGTCAATGCGGCAAAAATGATGCTGAATGCAACTGTATTGAAAACGAACCGGTTTATGTAAATGTTCACTATTTTCCTCCATCTCACTCAAATCAGTTGAATTATTCAAGAAATCATTGGAGCATAGATAGACTGACGACTCAATCCTGTTGGAGAAATGAATATGTCGAACGATAAACATGAAAACAGACTCTCGCGTCGCGCCCTGCTTTCGAGCGCAATGCTTGGCGTTTCGGCGGCGGCGCTGGCAAAATCCGCAGCGGCGCAGCCGGAGACCAAAAGCCCCAGCGTTGTGATTTTTAGCAAGCACTTGGGCTGGACGAAATACGATGAACTGGCGGCGCTGACCAAAGAGATCGGGTTTGACGGCGTTGATCTTACCGTGCGCCCTGGCGGTCATGTCTTGCCGGAGCGCGTACAGGACGACTTGCCCAAAGCAGTCGAGGCGGTTCGCGGCGCCGGGTTGGAAGTCGCCATGATTACGACGCAAATCGCGGGACGCGACACGCCCTACGCCAGCGATATTCTCGCAACGGCGTCTGCATTGGGCGTCCCCTTTTTCCGCTGGGGAACCTTTCGCTATAACGACGACCAACCGCGGATGCAGCAGCTGCTTGATTACAAACCGCAGCTGCAAGATTTGGCGGGGATGGCGGCGCATTTCAATATGCGCGGCGGCTATCACAACCATTCCGGCGATAATTATATTGGTTCCGCAATATGGGATTTAGACAAACTGCTCGAAGGCGTTGAAGGCGAATGGTTGGGGTCGAATTTTGATATCGGCCATGCCTTTTGCGAAGGCAGCGGCGGCGCTTGGGAGACCAATTTTGAACTAATCGCGCCGCGCATCAAAATGTCGGCGGTCAAGGATTTTTGTTGGCTGCATGATAAAGATCGCGGCTGGCGGCGATACTTCCCGGCGTTGGGCGAGGGCATTGTGCAATGGAAAAACATATTGAGCATGATGAAAGCCAGCGGGTTTACCGGGCCGTTTTCGATTCACCACGAATATAACGTCGCGGGCAAAGACGAAAACGCCAAGCGCAAACAGGTTATCTCTGATTTGAAGAAAGACCTCACGTTTTTCCGTGGACAGATGAAAGCCGCTGGCTGGGCGTAAGAGACTCCGGGGCGCCGTGATCGGCGCCCCGATTGGTACGTGATATGCGTAGACATCAAGTCACGCCGTTGAAAATGTTTCTCGCCTTGGGAGGATTGTTAGCATTTATGATCCTTTCAGCGATCGCGTCATTTCTATGGCATGGCGGCTCACTTGATCCATCACAAAACGTACCTACCGTTTATTATGTCGTTCGCAATAACTCAGAAGCGATGCGTGAACTCGAGCCGGAATACATCCACTATTTTACGGATGTTGAAGACGAAATTGATTTTGACGCATTGACCTATCAAAAGAGCGAGCTCACGGCAGAACAACTAGAACGATATTTAAGCGAAGCCAACCAAGCGGTCGACGGCCTACAGGCCACAGTAAAAGCCAAAGAGCGCGTCTCCATCCCAAACCAGAACTCCAACCGTTATCCCTGGACGTATTACACCTACAAACTGTCGAATTCCGGCCCGATAAACTTACATAAGCGTGAGGTGTTATATAGCGGCGTCGATCATTCGGTGTGGCAGATAGAAATTCTTCACGACGATGAAGGCGTTACCCACATCTCTCCACGTATTACTTCAGCGAAGGGGAGGGCGCCTACATTCACGCGTTATATAATTCCCCCTCAAATCTCGAAACTCGAAGAGCCTGAGTATCTGACGCTCCAATCTTTTGGTCGGGGATTGCCTGAAAAAGCGATGAAAATTCTCTCGGTCTCTCAATCCGTCGAACGGCCTGAACTTATCAAAACTGTGTTTGAAATCCGTATGAGGCCGGTTGAGTACATTGATAATTCCCAACTGATAAAGATCGAACAATTTGAGCAAATCAGCGTTTGGATTGACGTCGATTTGGGCTATGTATGCCGCCGCTATTTAAGAAATTCAAATCGCGTTTCTAGCGTCTGGAATGTCTGGCGCAAAGATGTGGATATTATTTACTCCGATTTTCGTCAAATCAATCATGCTTGGGTCCCTCATATTCGACAATTCAAAGACGATGGCGGCGCCGTAATTGAAGAGTATCGCATCATTGATATTCAACAAATACCGGATATTGAGGCGTTTCTTAAAGAGGTTCAGCAATTGCCGACCCCGCAACCGGGCGATGCTTTTAAAAGTTATGGCCGCTATATTCGCAGAGCCAGCCAGCCTGCATCTCAAAACTAATCAAAAGTATTCACGCTTTTTAGCGCAATTTAATCTCGCATAGTTTTAACCGAATGCCCCGTTTTCGCTTTACCTATGCGTCTTGCTTTTGTAGAATACCTTTTCCCCTTCTGGTATTCGGCAGGCAGGTTCGGCGACTGGGGAGTCTTTCGCATGGTGGGGAGCCTGTTTCTCCTGAGCGGTATAACCGCAAACTGCTGCGGCGCGCCATGCGCCAAAATTTAATTGAGGAGAGGATTATTATGTCTCAAAATGTTGGACAATTAGCGCGTGAAGCGTTAGAAAAAGGCAAAGGGATTTTACGGCTTGCGCCGAATTGGGTGCCGCGTTCATTTTTACATCCAGGCCGCCGCATTAAATTGCACCCCGACGACATCTACGCTTTGGGCGGACATCGCGGCGGGATTGACGAACGCTGGTTCGCTTCGACCACCGAAGCCGCCAACGACAACCGCGAGTGGGACGAAGGCCTCAGCTACGTTGTTTCAAACGGCGACAAGTTTATGTTAAAAGACGCCGTCGGCGAACTCGGCGCCGATCTCATTGGCGACGAAATCTGGAACAAGTACAACCGTTGGCCTGTGTACAGCAAATTCTTCGATAACATGGGCCCCATTCCACACCACATGCACCAAAAAGACGAGCAAGTCAAAGAGCTCGGCCTGCAAGGCAAGCCGGAAGCCTATTACTTCCCGCCGCAACACAACTACGTCGGCAACAACTTCCCGTATACCTTCATGGGCTTAGAGCCGGGAACCACCAAGGCTGACGTTCGCAAGTGTCTCGAAAACTGGAACAAGGGCGACAACGGATTGCTAGACCATTCGAAAGCCTACCGTTTAAAACCCGGCACTGGCTGGCTGATTGATCCGTGTATTCTTCACGCGCCCGGTTCGCTTTGCACCTACGAACCGCAGTGGGGTTCCGACGTTTTTGGCATGTACCAATCATTGGTCGAAGGCCGAATCGTTCCATGGGAACTGTTGGTCAAAGACATGCCGAAAGAAAAACACCAGGACCTCGACTTCATTGTCGATCAATTGGACTGGGACAAAAATACCGATCCGAATTTCCGCGACAATCATTATCTGGAACCCATCCCCGTCGCCGACACTGCGAGTGAAGGCTACGTCGACCGCTGGATCGTCTATGGTCGCGTTGACGGCGAACAGCGCTTCTCAGCGAAAGAACTCACGGTTGAGCCGGGCGCAAAAGTCACCATCAAAGACAACGGCGCTTACGGCCTCATCGTGACCCAAGGCTTCGGCAAGATCGGCGACATGGCGCTCGATTGCCCGGCGTTGATTCGCTATGGCCAATTGACGGAAGACGAAGTGTTCGTCAGCGCGTCCGCCGCCAAAGAGGGCGTCGTGTTCGAGAACCTGTCTGACAAAGACCCGCTGGTTACGTTGCGTTACTTCGGGCCGGAAGTGAACCCCGATGCACCGGCAGTCGGCGACTACAAGAAAAACTAGCAGTCGGTTGAAATATAATTGTTTAAACGGGGGCGGAAACGCCTCCGTTTTTTTGTGGAGATAGATAATTTCTACGCTTTATGGAATCAAAAATGCAAAAATAATGCTATCAATTTTAAAAATAATGTGATATTTTCTAATCACTTTTTTACTGTAACTGCTGCAAGTAATGTGCAGAACTATTATATTTTTGGGAGGACGTAACATGAGGAAATTCGTATTATGGAGTATTTGTTTTGTGTTTTCAGGCGCCGTTTGGGCGCAGCCGCTGGGGATATTCAGCGACCGCGCTGATATTGGCGAGCCGAACTTAGAAGGATTATCATCAATCAGCGGCGATATCTATACCATCGAAGCGGGCGGCGCCACCATTGGACGGCGTAGCTACGTCGATCAGTTGCATTTTGTTTACAAAGAAGTGTCAGGCAGTTTTGACATCATCACCGACCCGATTCCCGTTGAAGCCGCAGGCGAAGGCGGAATCATGGTGCGTCAAGACCTCGACCCGGATTCAGCTCATGTTTCCTGGTTGCGGACGTCAGATACTGTGGCCGGCGGGAACACAAATGCAGCTGGCGGCTCAATCTTCCCTCACATTCGAAGCCTGAAAGGCGGCGGGACGATTGTTGACGGCGACCGTGAACCCGGTGGATATAGTGACGTGAATATTGGCGCCATTCGTGTGCAGCGCATTGGCAACCATTTTCGTCTCTATACGACCGACAACGCTGGCGAATGGTCATTAGCGCAAGATGAAATTATTCCGATGGCCGAAACAGTGCTGGTCGGTTTGGCGGTGACGGCGAACAACGCTGACGGACTCGGCGTATTTGAGTTTGAAGGCACAGAAATCAATGAATATCCGCTATGGGTTGGGCGCTCGGTTTCGGTTGATGACTGGCAAGGCGGCGCGACGATTCAGGTGACCTTAACAGCCAAAGCGCGCAGCGCCGTTTCGGGAAACGTGTCTGAAGTCGTCCCGCGTTTGGCGACGGTATCCAATGTTCAAGCGTCTGCGGGCCAGACCAGCGTTGATGCGCGCAATGGAAAAATCGCCTGGTTGCTGGATAACTTATCCGGCGATGCGACGTTGACCTATGATTTGACTTTGCCTGATCGAAAATCCGGTTCCTGGACGGGCCAGTTTACAGACGGTACTAATCCACAAAGCCATGTTGGCGGGGATGCCGTGTTGCCAAAAAATCCTACGTTCAAAACGAACCCTGCTGCTGTCCAGATTTCACCAGACAAACCAACCATTATTCAGATCGAAGATTTCATGGTAGGCGCAGATGTTGATCCTCCTGGATTTGGATTGTATTTAGACCCTGAATCCGAAAGCGGAATCACTGCGGTCGCGGTGAGCGGCTCGGTCAATGACTGGGTGCAAATTCCTGTGATTATCCCGGCCAACTACGGCACGGCGTATATGTTTGGCCAAGTACGCGGCGAAGACGGAAACAGCGACTCCTTCTTTATCGATCTCGGATTTGAATTGATTAACGATAACCTGACGACTTGGGATTCTGGCGGCGGTAAAGCGCTTCACCTGGATTGGGTGAACAACCGTATCCCCGAAGACCCCCGGCCGTTTGATGTCGACGCAGGGGAGCAAATGTTATACGTCGGCCCCCGCGAAGACAGCGCCGTTTTTGACTGGATCGCCATAACCAATGATCCCACTTTCCAATCAGCTGCGTTAGATGAGTTAACGGGCGAGATCATTGACCCGTTTGTCGGTCTCACCGACGATTTGGGCATCTTTGACGCGAATATGGATATCGCGGAAGACGGCGGCGCAAATTTAGGTTTTGATGGCGACGCAGGTTATATCGCAAGCGAAGAAGTCTATAAGGTTGTTGGCAGCGGCAACGACATTTGGGGTACAGCTGATAACTTCCACTTCATATACAAAGAAGTCAGCGGCGACGTGACAATCGAAACTAATGTCTATTTAGATGAATTCAGCGGCAATGGAACTTGGGCAAAGGCTGGCCCGATGTTGCGCGACGAATTGACTCCGTCATCAGCGCATACATTCAGCATGATTCGTACACAGGGTCGCGATTTTGATCCTCAATGGCGAATGGCGGATGCGGCGAGCGGCGAGTCGTTAAGCGCTCTATTCTCAGGCGCAAGTACGGAGCGGGTTGGTTTGCAACGTACAGGCAACACCGTGACGTACTACTATATCGACAAGTTCACTGGTGAACGGACTGATCTGCATGTCATCGAAGACTTAGCATTCACCGATCCGATTTATGCCGGATTGGCTGTGACGGCGCATGACATTGGTACGCTTTCTATCGGCGAGTTTAGCGATGTTGTATTAACCACAGGCGGCGGACCGGTTAAGGTCGATAACTGGTCGTTGTATTAATCGACGCGAGATATTATTGCAGGCCCCAAGGGGCGAACGGTTTTCCGTTCGCCCCTTCTCTTTACGCTTTCTGCCGCAATTGGCTTTTATTCGTCGCGTACTGCTAGAAATTCACCGGGAATTTGAGAAAATAACTCAAGCAATTAAAATCTAAGTCGTCTGAATAATTCTTGACTATATACAGGGAGGACAGAATGAAACGAATTTCGATTGGCTCATGGGCATATTCCATTGGCCCCTATCAAGACAAACCCGTCCCTTGGGGGGAAGTATTAACCAAATTAAAGGAAATGGATTTTGATGGCGTCGAACTGGGCGGGTTTCCTCCGCACCCAAATCCCGACGATTGCGCTTCGGCTGAACAACGGCAACAGGTAGTCAGCCAATTAAAAGAGATTGGCTTGGCATTTTCCGGCCTTGCCGCCAACTTGTGGGGCGAACAGTTAATCAATACCGAAGATACCTCCAAGTATGTCGATGAATTTACGAAGAACGTGAAATTTTGCGTTGATGTCGGCATTCCGGGTATCCGCGTCGATTGCGTCCAACCGCCGGAAATTCTCAATGAGGTCGATTATGACGTTGCCAAAAAACGCGTTGTCGAAACTTGGAAAAAATGCGCCAACATCGCCCAGGATCAGGGCGTTTATATGACTTGGGAATTTGAACCGGGCTTTGCATTCAACAAACCGTCAGACATTCAACGCATTTTAGACGAAGTTGGTCACGATAACTTTGGCGTTCAGCTTGATACCTGCCATGCGCAAATGGTCGCGGTGTACGCTTCTCGCCAGCCCGGCGAAAAAGAGACGCTGCCCGGCGGCGCCTTAGAACTCATCAATCGCCTCAAAGGCAAGATCAATCACATTCACTTGATCGACTCCGACGGTACGCTGCATGATGACGAAACTTCGACCCACGCGCCGTTTGGCGACGGCGAACTCAACTTTGACGAGATCGTGCCTGCGTTAAACGAATCCGGTTGCCCGCATGACTGGTGGACGATTGATTTGTGCTTCTGGCCTGATGCGTGGGACGTGACCCGCCGTTGTAAAAATGGCATCGACGAACTGAACAAAAAATACGGGGGGAATTAATCATGGCGAAAAAACCATTGCGCGTTGGCTTGATTGGCTGCGGCTTCATGGGAAAAACCCACTCCAACGCATATCACGTTGTTAACAAGTTTTTTGATTTGGATATTCAACCGGTATTGAAAACCGTCTGCTCAATTGACAAAGACGCGGCGCAGTCGTTTGCCTCAAACTGGGGTTATGAAAACGCCGAAACCGATTGGCGCAAAGTTGTTGAGAGCGATGATATTGATTTGATCGACATCTGCCTGCCCAACAATTTGCACCCGGAAGTCGCCATCGCCGCCGCCAAAGCGGGCAAAGCAATTTTTTGCGAAAAGCCGCTGGCGCATAATACCGAACAGGCCGAAGCAATGACCAAAGCGGTAGAAGACGCTGGCGTTCCCAATCAGGTTTCGTTTAACTATCGCCGCGTCCCTGCGGTCACGATGGCGAAGCAATTAATTGATGAAGGCCGCCTCGGGAAAATCTTTCACTACCGCGCCAATTTTTTGCAGGATTGGACTATCTCCAATGACGTCCCGCAGGGCGGCGACGCCACTTGGCGACTGGATGCAAAAGTCGCGGGATCGGGCGTGATCGGCGATTTACTCGCGCACTGCATTGATACGGCGATGTGGCACAACGGCGTCATTTCCAAAGTGCAGGCCGTGACCGAAACCTTCATCAAAGAACGCAAGCACGCAGTCACCGGCAAGATGGAACCTGTCACCATTGATGATGCTTGTATTTTCCATTGCTGGTTTAATAACGGATCGCTGGGCAACTTTGAATCGACCCGTTATGCGCGCGGTCACAAAGCGCTTTATACCTTTGAAATAAACGGCGAGAACGCCTCTATCGCTTGGGACCTTCACGACCTGAATCGTTTGTCGTTCTTCGATCATACCGACGAGGGCCGGTTGCGCGGTTGGCGTTCGATCCATGTCACCGATCATAGCGGAGACCACCCTTACATGGACCACTGGTGGGTGCCGGGATTGTCGATTGGTTATGCCGAATCGTTTGTTCATCAATTGGCGGGATTTTTGAAGTCCATGTCAGGCGGAGACAAAAATCAGCCTGATTTCCGCAGCGCATTGCAGACGCAGTATGTATGCGACTCGGTCATCAAAGCCGCGAAGTCCGGCCAGTGGGAAGACGTCAAAAAGGCGTGAGGATGTAACCATAAATCTTAAAGGGCGGCGAAAACCGCCGCTCTTTTCTTTCGCCGATGATATGAAAAGAAACACATCGATTCGGGCAAAGAAAATTGCAAAGCAGTTGCGAAGAAATCTGACTCCTGCTGAGAAGTATTTATGGTCAAAAATGCGAGCAGGACAGTTAAGTAATTGTCATATTAGAAAGCAACACCCAATCGGTCCATTCATTGTTGATTTTTTTATCTCTGATTGGAATTTAATTATCGAACTTGATGGTGAGTCGCATCACTACCAAATTGATAGGGACAAAGAGCGTGAATCATATTTTTATCATCAGGGATATAAAGTCGTTCGTTTTCAAAACCAAGACGTTTTTGACAATGTAGAAGGCGTTGTTGAGCAAATAAGGCAATTTGAAATGAATCAAACCAACCCCCCACTAACTCCCCCCGAACTTCGGGGGGAGAACTCGGATATCGAAATTAGAAGTAAAGGCATGGATGAATGAACTTCTAGTTCCTCCCCCAAAGATTGGGGGAGGCTAGGCGGGGGTTGATAATCCTGTGAAATTAGAAGTAAACCTTAAATGGGAGGCGTCATCATGAAAGTGGGAATTAACTTGTTGCTCTGGACGGCGGCGGCGGATGAAAGCCACCTCGGCGTTTTAGACAAAGTCAAAGAATGGGGATACGACGGCTTCGAACTGCCAATGTTCGACCCCGCCTGTTCGCCTTGGAAGAAACTCGCTGACCACGCCGACGGTCTTGGCTTAGGGCGCACGGCGGTCACCATTGTCTCTGATGAAGCAAACCCCATTAGCGAAGACAAATCTGTTCGCGAAAAGGGAATCGAGCACATTAAAAAGTGCATCGACAGTTGCGCCGAACTTGGCGCCGAAACCTTAGTCGGCCCGCTCTATTCCCCCTGCGGAAAGCTCATTGGTCGTGGTCGCAGCAACGACGAATTTAGCTGGGCGAAAGAGGCGATGGCCCAGGCGGCGGAATACGGAAAACAAGCTAATGTTGTCATTGGCATGGAACCGCTCAACCGTTTCGAGACCTATGTTTTTAACGGAATGGCGGACGCAGTGCAATTATGCGAAGAAGTCGGGCATCCAAATTTGGGGCTGCTCTACGATACCTTCCATAGCCACATCGAAGAAAAAGACCCCATTGCGGCAATTCAAAAAGCGGGCAAACACATTGCCCATATTCATATCTCAGAAAGCGACCGCAGCACGCCAGGCAAAGGCCAGGTGCGCTGGGAGGATTCATTCAAAGCAATCAAAGCCATTGGGTATGACGGCTGGCTGACCATCGAAGCCTTTGGGCGTTCCATGCCCGAAGTCGCAGCGGCGACTTGCATCTGGCGTTCGATGTTTGACAGTGAAGAACAACTCGCAACAGACGGATTGAATCATATCAAAAAAATGTGGAGTGCAGCATGAAAAATCGAATCATCTTTGCGTTAATCGTTTCTATGTGTTTTATCGCGCCATCCGTTCACGCCAGCTGGCAGCCGTTGTTCGACGGCGTTGGCCTCGACGGCTGGAAAACCGTCGGCGACCCGCAATGGAACGTCAAAGACGGTGTGATTTCGGTCAAGGGGACAGGCAGCGAAATGGGTTGGCTCATCAACGAGAAAACCACTTCGGACTTCGTCTTGCGAATGCGCTTTCAATGGCAGGGCGGCAACAGCGGCATCCAGTTCCGCAGCCAGATGAAAGACGGAAAAATGGTCGGCTATCAAGCCAACCTCGACTTCAGCCGCGATATGGCGACGGGATCATTGGTTGAAGAAAATGGTCGCGGGCTCTTGCAGGAGTCAGAATACTCCGCCGCTGAAATTCGCCGCAATGGCTGGAACGAATACGAGATTTCCGCTGTCGGCGATCACATCATGCTTTCAGTTAATGGATATCCCGTGTTGGATTTTGAAGACCCTGACGGCCCTAAGAGCGGCTTCATCGCGTTGCAGATGGCGCCGGGCGACAAAGCGGCTCTCGATTTTACCGACATTCGTTTGCTCGAAACCGAGGGTAACGATTGGGCGTCGATGTTCAACGGAAAAGACCTGACCGGCTGGGAACCGCTGGGAGACTGCTATTGGGATGTCTTGCATGGACAGCTCATTGGCCAGTCACGCGGTGGAAAATATGGTTGGTTGGTCTCAAAAGATAAATTCAAAGACTTCCATTTCTCCACGCGTTTTCTGTTGCCGCGCGGCAATTCCGGCATCCAGTTCCGCAGTTGGGTTGTCGGCGAAATGGTGCATGGAACTCAAGCTGACCTCGCCGCGGATTCCGATTGGATTAGCGGACACCTTTACGATCAAGGCGAACGCGGCATCTTCGTGAAAACCGACAAAGACTTCTCGAAATTGATTAATTGGACGGGCTGGAATACGTATGAAGTCACCGCCATTGGCCCCAAGGTGCAGTTGTATATTAACGGCATCAAGTCAATCGAAGTCGAGGATCCCGAACGCCTCAAAGCGGGCGTCTTTGCGTTTCAGATTCACTCCGGCGCCAAGATGGTTTCGTTCTGGGAAGATTTACGCATCATCTCGTTCGATTAAGAAATATCGGGACTGCGCCTTGATTTCGTTTCATCCGTTTTTATGATCTTTTCTCACTGATATTTTTTTTCTTGAGGGAATATTTTGAAATCAAGGCCGTCGTTAAACGACCAACAACGGGCCGCCGTGACTCATACCGGCGGCCCGCTTCTTGTACTCGCAGGCGCAGGCAGTGGTAAAACCGGCGTCATAACCCATCGTATCGCCCATCTGATCGCGGAGGGCGCCTCTCCCAGCTCGATTCTGGCGCTGACCTTCACCAACAAAGCCGCGAAAGAGATGCGGGAGCGCGTCAAAAAGTTGATTGGCGCCAAAGCCAAGCAAGTGACGCTGTCTACGTTTCACTCGCTCGGGTTAAAAACGCTGCGACTCAATGCGCGCGCGGCGGGGCTGCGGCGCGACTTCGTCATCTACAATGAAGGCGACCAGATGTCGCTGGTGCGCACTTTGATTCGCGAGCACCCCCAGCGCCGCGAAAAATTTGATCCGGGAATCGTACTCTCTCGCATCAGCCGCGTGAAAAACCGCAGCGCGGGCGGCGCAGAAACTTCCAAGCAATACGGCGATAAATACGATCTGATTTTTGATGACATTTATGACCGCTACCACCGTTCGATGCGTTCATGCCAGGCGGTCGATTTTGACGATCTGATTCTCTTACCGATCCAGTTGTTAGAAAAAAATGAAGACGTTCGTCAGACCTATCGCGAGACGTTCAAGCATTTGCTCGTGGACGAATATCAAGACACCAACGCGGGGCAGTATCGCTTGTTACGGCTGCTGGCGGGCGACGGCAAGGCGTTATGCGTCGTCGGCGACGACGATCAGAGCATCTACGGCTGGCGCGGCGCCGAAGTGGGCAACATCCTGCGCTTTGAGAAGGATTTCCCCAAAGCGCGGGTAATTAAACTCGAACAGAATTACCGTTCGACTCAGGTCATTCTTGACGCCGCCCACCATGTCATTCAAAACAACAGCAAACGCCAGTCAAAAAAACTCTGGACTAATCGAGGACAAGGCCGCTTCATTGACGCGTTCATGGCGAAAGATGAAGCCGATGAGGCCAAAACGATTGCCTTTCGCATCCAGGCGATTCAAGAGCGCACCGACGCGCCCTGGAAAGCCTTCGCGGTGTTGTATCGCAGCAATGTTCAGTCACGCGCGATCGAAAGCAACTTGCGCCTTGCGGGCATTCCATACAATGTGGCGGGCGGATACGAATATTTTGAGCGCAAAGAAGTCAAAGATTTGATCGCCTATCTGCGCGTTGTCGCTAACCCCGATGACGATTTGAACCTGTTGCGCATCATCAATTATCCACGCCGCGGCATCGGCGACCATACCATTGCGCTGCTCACTGAACATGCTACGCATTCCAAAAAAACTATCTTTCATACCATCAAACATTACACCTACGAAGATTTGCCGAAGGCCGCCAGCGAAGGCTTACGCTCTTTCGGTACAATGATTGAAGGTTTGCGCGAGATCGCCAAACGAAACAAGCCCGCCGAATTGGTTCGCGCTCTGATCGAGCGCAGTCGCTACCGTGAAGCGCTGATGGAAGCCTATGAAGACGCGCAAACCGCGCAAATGAAAATTGAACTGGCCGAGGAACTCGCGTCCGCCGCATCGACCTATCAGGAACAAACCGACCGCTCTACGTTAATCGGGTTTCTGGATTCAGTTGCGCTCGACGATGACGCCTATAGCAAGAACGACAAGAAACAATTCAGCGACAACGCCGTCTTACTGGCCACGCTGCACAGCGCCAAGGGGTTGGAGTTTCCGTATGTGTTTTTATGCGGCCTCGAAGAAAACCTCTTGCCTCATTCGCGCTCGGTGAAAGACAATACCGAAGTCGATGAAGAACGCCGCCTGTGCTACGTCGGAATGACCCGCGCCAAATCTCACCTGACCCTCAGTTTCGCGGATGAACGCAGCCAGTACGGGCGCCGCGCCAAGCGAACGCCTTCCCGCTTTTTGAAGGAAATCCCCAATCAGTATTTGTGCAAACAGTTCAGCCACAGCGAACTGTTCTTCGACCTGCAACGCCAATCCAATGGCAAAGAGTGATACTCGGCAGAAATCAGCATTCTGATATTTCAACTCATATATTTATCCGCATTTTCTAATCACCTTATCGATCTGAAATTCCTTACGCTTTTTTCTTATGAAAATCATTGAAATTTATATACATATAATATTCTTGTGGATATGGTATGTGAATTTTGTTTTCGGTAATAAAAAATAAATTTGTCTATATTTATTTATAACTATTGACTCGTCTTTTTGATTTGCTAATATAACAAAAGATAATAAATTGTTTAAAAAAACCCTGTGATGAGTACGGGATTTGTTAATGCTGCAAAAGATTTGTCTGAATCCCGTTGAGGGGTTTATTCTATTACTATCTGAAAGGATATGACTTATGTATTACCGTGCAACGAAAGCTTATTGTGGTTTGATAGCCTTGTCGGTACTGCTTCTCTGTAGTACTGCAGATGGGATGGACCAAAATCGAGATTCATTAAAGCAAAAAGTTGTTGAATTAGAGAACCAAGTACGTTTCTTAACGGAAAAACTTGAACAAATCAGCCCGTCGCTGTCTGTAACGCCAAGTGTAAAAAATCCAGAAAAGGACCAATTAGCATCTGTGATGGAGAGGTTAGATGTGCTTGAGGACACAGACGAGCATGACGTAGAAGATTGGTACGATCAGTTCACATTTGGCGGTTATGGAGAGATGCACGCAAATTTCTCTGAAGGCGGCCCTGATGTGTTTGATATCCACCGTCTCGTTTTTTATCTTGGCTATGAGTTTTCTGACTGGATTCAGCTGCATTCTGAAACTGAAATTGAACACGCTTATGTCAGTTCTGGCAGCGGCGGCGAAGTTGCGATTGAGCAACTCTATTTCGATTTTCTTTTATCAGATTATGTGAACATTCGGGCGGGTCGCATCTTGTCGCCAATGGGAATCATTAACCGCAAGCATGAGCCTCCTTCTTTCTATGGCGTCGAACGCCCCTCATTCGCAAAATACATTTTGCCAACAACTTGGTCATCTGATGGCTTGGGTATATTTGGATCGATAGCAACTCCACTGAAATATGAAGCCTATGTCGTGAACGGATTGGACGGCTCAAAGTTTTCAGCAACAAATGGCATTCGAGGCGGACGGATTAAAGAACGGTCAAGTTTTAACGATGTGGCATTTACTGGACGGCTTGATTATTACCCCTTCGCTGAAGCGGATGTGGGGTATAAGCAATCACTTCGATTGGGCGCCTCCACATATATTGGCGGAACTGATAATGGAAATAATGGCAACGATCCTGGTATTGACGGTGATATTCAGGTTTATTCTGCTGATTTTGAATATTCGATTCTGGATTTTGATATTCGCGGCGTAATGGCATTTGAAAACATTGATGGTGCGTTTGAAATTGGTAACGGAACTGCATCAGAAATTTTTGGTTGGTATCTAGAAGTTGGCTACCATTTCATGCTTGATTCTTGGAAAGAAGGAATGTTGAAAAATTCGGATGCCGTGGGATTTGTGCGATTTGATGATTTTGACACGCAAAATGATATGCCCTTTGGTGTTGCAGAAAATCCGAAAGGCGATAGGCAGGAGTGGACGTTCGGCGTGAATTTTTATCCTACGCCAAGTCTTGTTCTTAAAGCGGATTATCAGATTCGTGATGATGCTTCAACCAGCAATTTAGATAATCTCTTTAATTTAGGCATCGGCTGGCAATTTTAATGTGGCGCTCAAAATGTTGTGAATTATTTTTGAATCGAAATGATAACTGAGAAAGGAACAAGCCGTTGAAGCAAACTCAGAAAATACAATTGGTTTTCGCTATATGTGTAACTGCATTTATGACCGTTTTTGTAGGCTGCGAAACGGCGCAGACCGTGTGGATGCCGACGCATGAACAACTGATTGCTTTGGGAGACGTTTCTCAACATGTTGAAGCGGATTCGTTGCGGCGTGGCCGTATCTTAGCAGTAACTGAATGTGCAAGCTGCCATCGTCAGTTCTGGCCAAATGAATATTCCGAAAGGGAATGGCCGTCCATTCTGCGTAAGATGGGGAAGAGAGCATTTCTGGATCAAGACCAAGTCAAGGATTTGATCAACTATCATGTTGCCGCAAGCCGGGCGTCTCTCAACAGGGAGGAGATAAAAACAATCAATGATAAATCAAAGTGAAATGGGACGATCAATTTTTCGCCACATTTTGTAATGCGGTTTCAACGGCGCGTTCGGTCCGGTTGTGAATCCAGCGGCTCAATAGCGGTGACAAAACCAACCAGGGGGCGACTGCAAGAAGCGGCGTAGCGACAGCCGTCCAGCCGCCCATTGTGAGCGAAAAGACGAGAGCCAGGATAAGCCCTAATCCTATAGGGAAAAACAGTACAAACCGTTGCATGAACTGCGCTCCGCCCAATTCGGCGGACAGTTCAATGGTTGATCCTTGGAGGCGGCACGCGCCTTTTGAAATTCCCAAGAGTGGATTTTGTTTCGTCGAATTCAGCCCAGGGCCAGTCAGTTCAAACCCGCTGGCGCCATGTGGCTTGATAGAGAAATTATTATTGATGAACGTCTGCTGTAATGTTTGCCACGCTTTTGATGGATCGCCTTTGATATGCACTTTCGATTTGTACATTATCCTCGGCCCTCCTGACGATAAAACTATGTCGCTCTTAAAATATAATACGAAAAAATTAGATAAGAATTTCATCAGCAATAAATTTCATTATGACGAGGTGGGAGTCAAGTAAACACGCTCGCTTTTTAACAGGTCGCGAGAATAACCGAGACACGCTTGGATGTCATCAGGAGTCAAATGATCGTATTCAGATAATATTTGATCCGTAGACCAACCGCGCGCTAAGAGGTCAATAACAAACTCTACAGATAACCGTGTACCTTTTACAATTGGCTTGCCCGCCAATATGCTTTCATTGATTACGATGCGTTCAGCCCATTCCATGATTAAAAGCCTCTGGTCTGTTTTCCATCTATTATATCAATATTAAAAATTTAATCTCTAAAAAAAGCGAGGCGCCGTTTGACGCCCCGCTTCTATTCGAGAAAGAATTCGGGTTGCTTATGCTTGGAAAGTTTTGAGCAATTTCACGCAGGCTTCGGTGCCTTCGAGTTCGCTGTGTTTGCTTCCCTCATACTCAACGCCGACGTAGCCGTGATAGCCCGCGTCGAACACGAGTTTCATCATACGCGCGTAATCAATATTGACTTCCTTACCGTCTGCGCCGAATTCATGGCACTTGGCGCTGACCGCTTTGGCAAACGGCATCATCATCTCAACCGCCATATACTTATCATACTCTTTGGGGAAGTTGCCAAAGTCAGGCAGCGTTCCAAAGTTGTCTTCGCCGACCATCTTCATCAAGCCCGTGAGCCATTTGGCGTCGGAGGAGATGCCGCCGTGGTTTTCGATGATGACGTTCATGTTGTATTGTTTGGCGTATTGCGAAAGTTCAAAGAAACTGTCTGCAGCAAACTTCATCGCTTCTTCGGCGGGGACGTTGCCGTGGCCCGCGTTACAGCGGATCGAATGGCATCCCAACACTGCGGCGATGTCCGCCCATTTGCGGTGGTTGATGACGGCTTGTTTGCGTTCGCGAAAATCAGGCGCATACATGCTGCCTTCGCCGTCGCACATAATCAGCAGAATTTTCACGCCTTCATCGGCGGCGGCTTTTTTCAATTGGCCAAGATAATTATACATGGGGGAGGGGAAGAACTGGTTAACCAGTTCGAGGCCGGTGGCTCCCGCTTGACGCGCCAATTTAGGCTGGTCGATCTGTTTCTTTTCGCCGCTGAACATCATTTTATGCCACGACCAAGCGGCGACGGAAATTTCAAACTTGCCTTTGACTTCGGCGGCGGAGGCAATTTGGCCAACGGTTCCTGCGGCGATGGCCGCTGCGCTTGATGTTTTCATGAATGATCTCCTGTCCATGTTTCATATCCTTTATTTTGATGAATTGATAAAAACCATGCTAACCGTTCTCGCAGTGTGATTATAGTCTATTTGTCGCATGAAACAGGAGACTTGCTCAATATACTTGGTTGTGAGTTCCGACAGCAAGAAATCTGACTAAGCGATTAAGAATTAAGATGGGAAAAAAGGTCTTCTGCATTGCGGAATGGGCCGCTAGTGTTGACGCCATTTAGGGCTTCCGATTGGATTTGATCGAGTGTGGTGCGGTCTTGTTCGGAATACGATTCATTTTCTACAAAAATATTCTGATCACTCAGCAGAAAATCTGCAATTTTCTGTTTTTCTATTATCGGTAGACTTTTTAATTCTACAATAAATTCTTCAGCGGTTTTCAACGGTTCACCTCCAAATGAATGGATCATTCACCATAGTATATAACAAAAAGAATGATAATGGGTCAATTTAGCGGTTACTTATCTGGCGTCGCTGCATCTCCCGCATGTTCCAGGGCGTCGACTGCAGGCGCAAAGCGGTTTGAACAGAGCGAAAGCGTAATCAAGCCAACTGTGACCGCGAACCAAAGCGTACAGACGCGGATTAAAAACGTTGCTGACGCAGCCGCTCCAGTCGGTGTATCGAAGAGCATTATTAGCAGACCGCCCATTGCGCCCTCGGTCGGTCCGATGCCGCCGGGCGTCATCAACAGAGCGCCGACGATGGTCGCGAACGCGTAGATAAAGGTCGCAGACAATAAAGGGATTTGTTCCCCGAATCCGACAAGGACTAAATAAAACGCCAGGCATTCCAGCCACCACGAAACGATGCTGATGAGCGTCGCCCAAAGCAGCGGCCCGGGCGCGATCAGGCGATAGGCGCTTTCATAGGCGACGCGCAGTTTTTCGACAATGGATTCTAACTTCTGGATTGTCGCGAGCCTGTCGAGAATTGCTTCCATCAACGAGCGCCAGCTGACGATTGCCAAAACCAGCGCAATCGCTGCTACCGACGCGCCAAAGACCCACTCACCGTTGGGCAAGAGCGACACGCCCAGCAGCGCCATCAGGAAAAATGCAATGAAATCGGTCAGCCGCTCGGCGAGGATGATCGGCGCGGTTTTGCTGAGCGGGGCGCCGTTGACGCTTTTCACGAGGTATGACTTAAATACTTCGCCGAATTTCCCCGGCGTGGCTGACATCACCATGCCCGACAGAAATATCTGAAACGACAGCAAGCGGGGCAGAGGGACGTCAATTAGATGCAGGTAATAATGCCACTTGGTAAAGCGGATCACATAATTACCAAACGCCAGCGCCAGACAAACCGGAAGCCACTGCCATTGAAACTGCGCAAACGCTTGCAGAATATTTCCCCAACCCATCCACACGCAGGCGCCCAAGTAGAGCGCCGCTGCGATGGCAATGGTGATGAGCAGTTTTTTTTGAATCGACATGAACGCGCCTTACAAAGAAATCCAGAGAATCCACAGTCCGAGTGGAATGACGTAGTATGCAAAGTGATGCAGTTTGCCGTGTTTGACGATCCACACCAGCAGTTTCAAAAAGACGACGCCGGATACCAGCGACGCAATAAAACCGAGCGCGAGAATATACGCCGGGAACGAGGGCGTTGCGTCAGGCAGTTCCAACACGGCGGCGGCCAGGATCGCCGGGATCGACATCAGAAACGAATATTCCAACGCCGTTGAGACGCGGGCGCCCAAGAGCAGCGAAGTGCAGACTGTCGAGCCGGAGCGGGAGATGCCCGGTAGGACGGCGATTCCCTGGACGAACCCCATCAGCAACGCGAACAACCAGAAGTTCATCGGGATGTCCGGCGAGGCTTCGTCTTTTTCTCTGACGAACCTTGTCGAGAACAATAACGCGCCAGTCGCGAGAAAACTAAAGCCGACGATGACGAGATTGTCGCGGGCTTGTTCAAATTTATCTTTGAATAGAATCACCATGGTCCCGGTGATGACGGTGCTGAGAAATATGGCGAAAATCCATTGGCGGTCGCGGACAGCGTCGCTGCTTTTATTCGAGAAATTGAGCGACAACACCATGCCCCACAAGCGGACTCGGTAAAAAATACAAACCGCCAGTAAGGTTGCAAGGTGGAGTAGGACATCGAAAAAAAGATACTCCGACGCTTTCATCTCGAAGAGCGATTCGAGCACGACCAGGTGCCCGGAACTAGAGATAGGCAGAAATTCGGTCAATCCCTGCACCACGGCTAAAACGAGTGCTTTCAGTAATTCCATCAGGTTCATGCTTCTTTATGTGTGAATTTTGGAACCGCGACATCATAGATGGAATCACAACGCCCACAAAGCCAAGCCTTACTTTTAAAAGCCAGGTAGGGTGCGCTCGCGCCAGCAGCCCACCATGCAGAATCCCCCCGGCGTCTTCGACGCCACCCCCCTTTTTTCAAGGGGGGCATTCACCGCGACAGCATTGGTTTCATAATTACCTGGGGGGATCACGGCAGCCCACCATGCAATCTTTCAATCATCATGAACGGCAGGTAATAACCCACCAATATTTCGAATGATGTGGGGAGGGCGAACCTCCTGGTGAGCCGGATAAAACCGAAAGTTTGCTCCCTCTCCCCACTGGGAGAGGGTTGGGGTGAGGGCTTGGATAT
>JAVCCE010000003.1 GCA_030765645.1 Candidatus Hinthialibacter antarcticus
ACATTGGCTTCAGTGCGGGCTTTCAGGCCCTTATGCACAGGCGCTCCCAGAGTTGCACCCATGCCTATATTTGGTTTATCAATTTTTGATATGCAGGAATAGGTTTTTTTAACCTAAATCATGTCCATCCATCAATGTAGGTACTCACTTGTCGGATGAACCGTTATTGTTTTTGATCGAGGATGCTTAATAAAGACGAGGGGTATTCTTATCAATAAAAAAAGAGGCGCTGGTTAGTGCGCCTCTTTTTGGAAAGATTAATGATGAGTTTGGTTTAGATTTGCGAACAAGCCATTGGTTTTAAGTTAATATTGGTGATGTTGCTGAGGATTTTATTGTCGGCGTATTTTTCGATGCTTTTCAGTTTTTTCCAGCCTTCGCTGCCGCCGAATGTTTTCCAATTGGCTTTTTGTTCTTCTTCGTCCTTGAAGGTCAGCATGTAAGTCAGGTTGGGGATTTTGCCGCCGATCAGCGCTTCGCCGAAGAAAACCGGGTGCAATCCGGTTTCACGGAAAACGTCGATCTCGCCAATGTTAAACATTTCGATTTTAGTTTGTCCTGTTTTGACGCTGGGGCTTTCATAGATGCGTAATTGAAAGACGCGATCTTCATCGGCGGAGATTGGCGTCTCAAGCGTTGGCATGCCATCGAAAGCGGCGAAGAAGCTGCTTTCTACCCGCGTATAAGCCGGGTCGGTTGCGGGAGCATTCAAAAACGCATCGCCTTTTTTAAGGAACGCGTCATCGGCGAGTAATTTCTGATTGACCGTCGTCGCTGCTTCGAGGGATTTATGGCGCAGGAAGACGTAAACCGGGCCGATACCTTCACGCAGTTCAAATGCGCCAACGGGTTTGACGCCCTGGCGGTTCAATGCAGGGATCATGGCGTCTTTGAGAAACGCGGCAAGCCCGGCTTTTTGTTCTTCTGTTTCCAGTTGATATTCTCGCAGTTCAAAATAGTCGCGACCGCTGGCTGCTGCGGCTGTTTTTCCCGTCGAAATCGCTGCGATTGACGCGGCGCCGATGGCGCTGGACTGTTTGAGAAAAGATCGTCGTTCCATGAGGTTCCCATCCTTTATATATGATGATAGGAAATCATAAAGCATTTATGCGGCTTTGGGAATTGCTGATGACGGATGGAGGAAGCAGGGAATGGAAAACAAAAAAACGGGATTGACGTAACGCCAACCCCGTTTTTTTGCCGACTCTGGAAAATACGGTAGTTACTGCATCCGCGGCATCCGCGCGAACCATGACAGCATGGTTTCCGCCGACGCCATAATCTTTGAATCCCGTTGAAACGAAAATGCTTCTGCGTTTTCAGAATTCGCTGAATTTTGATGGGCCGGTTCAAAGGCCGCCGCTAACAAGGCGTCGACTTCTTCTTCCGGCATTTCACCATACGCGCGATGATCGTAGCGCAAAAAACAGCTGGGGCAGATTACGGATGAGGACGGAGAGCCGCAATGCTTGCACTCGCAGGTCTTGGACATGATCGAGCACCTCAATTGCCATAAATATCGCCTCAACCGAAACCCTGCAAATAAAGGAGAGAATAACCGCGTCCACACATGATTCATGGCTGGCTACACCTGCTTTTATACAAAAATAATTATGACTGCCTAATCGTTATCGGAGTTGCAGTCAAAACCTTAACCAAATTCTATTATTTATTCGGTATGAGTCGTTTGTATTTGAAATCCATTGGGGCCGTCTTGCGTCCACATGCACGTCATGCCCGGCCAAAGTTGCGGATTTTTTGGGCGGCGGCGGTGAGCGCTGCGCTTTGTTTGGGTTGATCGGGTTTATTCCGTTTCTCGTTCTGTATCCGGTCTGTATGGTTCAATGACGATGATGGCGACGTCTTTTGGATGAAGGCTGCCGGAAATGTCTACGCCGTCTTCGGTTTGGGCGGCGCTGAAATCATCCATCCCCCATTCGCACAAAGCCTTGGCTTTGGGGGCGGCGAAGGAGAACAAGCGTCCTGAGGCGGTGTCAGCGGTATTGTTGAAAAGCGTAATCACATGTTTTTCATGGGTCGAAAAGCGGTTGGCGTACACGCCGGGGCGCAGTGTGGGCAATAACGGTTCGACATTCTGAGATGAAAACGCATCCTGATGTTTGCGGATGATGGGATAAACATCTTGTACAAACTGGCGGAACTCAGGGCTGTACCAGCTGCGCGGGCGGCCTTTGAGCCACATCCCTACGCCTTGGAAGACGCAGAGTTTCGCCCGTTCCGGGTTCAATAAATGGGCGTGGATACTGGGATGGATTTTCTCGATGACGCGCATCTGAGGTTGCGAAAAACGTAAAGTGTTGATTGGGATTTGGGTCGGGTAAGCGCCGCCCGCCAGCGCATACGACAAGGCGCCGTCAAGATGAAGCGTTGAAATGTCCGACGGTGCGCGTTCGGCGTATAGGGCGCGGTCAGATGTTTTGTTTAACTCGTTGTAGGTTTCCTGCAGCAAGGCGTTTTCACCGGGCAGGGTTTCTAGCGGGCCAAGCCCGATGCGGTCAAAGTACAACGCATTGCCATGAAGCGTTTGTATCCGTCTTGCGTAGGCATGGGCGGCAAACTGGCGCCATGGTCCAAAATTCGGGTTCATTTGTTTTTCGGATGCGTACTTTAACGTAGCATCATCATTCTTGTACCCTAGGAGTAAATAAGCTGAAGACTCAAATCCCGTAAGCGGCGCGAACGGATCGGCGACCAGTGAGACATGGACGCTTTGTGATTTCATTTCTTCCATATTGCGGCGTAAGTTGATCTCGCTGCCAAGTGAGAGTTTATTGGGATCGCCTGTGATCGGGGATTGTAGGTAGGAGGTCGAGTTGAGTTTCTGTTGCATCCACCCCGCCAGTTCGATCATGTCGACGCCGCCAAATTCGCGCTTGAGTTCCTCTAACAGCGGCGCAAAGTGATACGCGTTCATCGCTGGAGAAAAAGTCAATCCCGAACCGCGATAGGGATAGTCGCGCCAACATAAAAACACATTGCCAATCGGGTTGCTTCGCGTTGTTATGGGTTTCAAAGAAACAAGCCAGTCGCGATGAGCGGCGAGCGGCGTTCTCCAGTCGCCTCCGTGAATTTGCACGCGCGTCGGCGATGATTCAAACCATTCGCCGCCTTGTATGAGCAATGGCTTTTCAAACCCATCGTTCGGTTGCTCCAAGCCGTATTCAACGCCCATGCGCGAGCCGGATTTTTCTTTCAACAGTCGAAATTGTTTTGGAACCAACATCTGATCGCGAGTTTGAATGGACAGCCCGCATTGATAGTCGTCGGAATATAAATCCATCCACTGCTGAGGCATCTGGCCTGAATGCGGCGCGCTGATTCGCGTCTCGCCGCGCGCCCATGTAATGCGCTCGGTCGGGAGGAAGTGAATGTCCTTGCTCGCGTCGTTGTGGATGCTGAGCGATTGCAGGGCGGGAAACAAAACCCGCAACGGAACGGGCGCGCCGCCGATGTTTTCGATGCGCAATCGCATCTCACAAGCATCGCTCGCCGTCGGCGCAAAAAATAATTTTGCCGCCAAGGGTAAGGCCGGGTCGATATTGTTCAGCGTTAGCGATACGGTGGCGCCGTCAAGTTCATAATTCGCGAGCCGCCAACTGTCGTCAGGAACGCGAAGCCCGTTCGAGATGACGGAGAACAAGGGCGAAGAGTTTTGTAAAAACTCGCGATTGTTGGGGACGTATTTGAGCGATGAAATCGAAAAGGCGTCCTGGGTTTCAAATGTGATTTGATAATGCTGATTGGCGATGGTCAACTGTTTTTGTGGAGTCATCGAAACTTGCGGGGCGCTCGCTTCGGTCGTAGACGCGATGGGCAGCGTTTGGATGATGTCCGGCTTTTGGATGTAGGCCATGCTCGACTCGCCGGGGTTCAGCGTCGCTGCTGCAAGATAAATTTGTCCAAACGGCATGGCGTCGCGAAGGACGATTTTTTGCAGCGTTTTGTCTGGATTAACGGGGACATGATAAATCGACCACAAATCATTCGCAATTTCATGTTTGAACGTCGATAACGAATACGGCATTGAGCGTTCAATGGCGCCGTCGGCGTATCGTTTTTCAATGACCAGCCAATCGGGCGAGCGGATGGCGTCGCGCGGTGAGAATCCCTCATGTAATTCTTTGCCAATCAAATGTGCGCTCATCAACAAAAACAAATCGCTGCCGCTGGCGTTCACTTCGATGGGAGCGTCTTCGCTGAGCGCCAGGCTGGTTGCTGCGACGCGTCGGTCGGGCGCGAGTTCGAATAACTTGCCTGAGATGGAATAGCCGCGCAGCTGCAGCGGCGCGTCTGTCGCCGAGGGGGTAATATCACCCAATTTGTAAGGCGATGGCGGCAGCGCGAGATAGTTCCACCCCGGCGGAGGCGTGGTTTCATCGGGCGCCTGGAAGGTGAATTCTTTTAATAGCGGCTCATCGCCGATGGTTGGGTTTGTAATGTCAAGTTGATGCAAAGTAAACGTGAGCGGTGAACTTCCGCTCTTAATCGTAATATGAATCTGGTCGACGGGCAGATGTTGGTAGTATTTGAGTATTTGTTGTTGACCGATTGATTCACCGGTTTTGGAGCCTGGCTGAAACGATATAACCGATGGGGCGGCAGCCGCTATCATTGGAGCATTTTGGTTCGGAAGAAGCCGCACATCCACTGAACAATTCGCGTCCTGAGAGTCGACGCGATACTGCGTGTTTGCGACCGGGAACCAATCGGGCCAGATGGGCGTGGTGGTGAGAAGCCAGCTGCTTTTCTGGTTGGGCGGGACGCGAAAAACGAAAGCCCCGTATTGCAGCTGTACGCTGCCTTCACCGGATTGAAGCCGGATATCGCTGGTTTCCACATTACGCAACGACCAGCCAACCATGGCGGGATGGTCGTCCGCATGGGCGGAAATAATGAATAAAGCAAAAAAGAATGCGATGCAGGTTCGGTTCATGATATACGTCCAACGATTGAGATGCGCCGGGCGTTATCATAGCATAAGCAGGCCGCTTGCGGCTAAGCCGACGCCGTCTGCCATGAATATAATCCCTTGACGTCTTGCGTCTGTTTGGGCATGACGTACGGCCCTTCGGGGATCACCATCACGCGGGCGTTGGCGCCGTGGCGTTCGAGCGCCTGGTCGAGGCCGTTTTGCACCGACGCAATGGGTTGTACCAAAAAGTCGCGCAGGTCGCCGTCGCTGATGCCTTCGGTGTAATACAGCAGTTCGCAACGGTGCAACCCATTGACCAATTCTTGAATCATCCATTGATCTTTGGCGACGTAGTTCGGCTCCATCACGACCTTGTAGTATTCCATCGGGTCTTGCAGGCGCCGCAGCAAGTCTTCAAATTCGCGGCTGCCGCAGCCTTCTTCATTTTTGGCGGCAAGAATGATGGCGCCGCCCGGTTTGACCGCTTCGAGTGCGGCGACGAAGCCTTTGATCGCCTGGTAGAGCGTCTTGTCGAGCGGATAGCCGCCGCTGGATGTAACCACGATGTCTACTGGCTCGTCAATCGAAACCATCGTCGCTTGCGCGGAATGGGCGCATGCCGCTTCGTGAGCGGCTTCGAGTTCGCCCGCAAACACGCCGGTGACGTTGCGGTGTTCATCGAGAGTGACATTCAGAATAAAATCGACGCCCGCCTGGCGCGCGACTTTGACGGCGGCTTCGTGAAACGGGTTGCCCTCTAACTTACCGTTGCAAACCTCGTCCTTTTGTAACATGCGGTAGCCGTGCATGTGCTTCATGGTTTCCAGCGAGGCGATGCCGGGCAATACGGCCTTGCGTCCGCCTGAGAAACCTGCCATCAGGTGTAGCTCAACCAGCCCTGTGAGAATTTTCAGGTCGGCTTCGAGATAATGTTTGTCGATGTATACGGGGATATCGCCGTTGACGACGCCGATGTACTCGTTGGCGTCGGGGTCTTCGGAGTAATGGTTTTCGACGCGGTAATGATTGGCGATGTCTTCGCCGACGAGTTCAACTAATTCGTCGCCCAAGTTGGGACGATGGATTCCCGTGGCGATGAGGATGCAGATTTTTTCACGGGAAACGCCTGCTGCTTCTAAGGTTTCTAAAAGCGGCGGCAGTATAACTTTATTGGGAACCGGGCGTGTGATGTCGGAAATAACGATAACCGCCGATTCACGCCCCTGGGCGATTTCGCTGAGCGGTTTGGATTGGATGGGCGATTGAAGCGAGTCGCATACTGCCGCGTCTGTATCGGTGATCGGCGCCGCTTCGCGCATGTGGATGACGCTCGCCAAATTCTGGTCGGGAACGTCTACTTCTACGCCTTCTTTTCCATACGCTAAACGAATCTTCATCTGGTTCTCTCCGGTTTTATTGGTGACGAAATTATAACTCTCTTACCACGCGCAATCCAAGAATGAAACTGCGAATCGTGGGCGCGGGCGACTCGCGCTGGGCGGAACGGCAAAAATCTGCGTTGCTTGCCCAACCGCCGCCGCGCACTACGCGGCCTGACCCGCTGGCGGGACCGGTTGGGTCAGCTTGCGGCCCGGCGGGATAATCGCCGTACCAGTCGCTGCACCATTCCCATACATTGCCGCTCATGTCATAGAGGCCGAACGCGTTGGCGGATTTCAGGCCGACTTCGTGGGTCGCGTTGCTCGCGTTTACAATTTGCCAAGCATTGTCGTCAATCGCAGTTTGGGTTGGGTCGTCGCCCCACGAATAGCGGGTGGACGTTTCCGCGCGGCTGGCGTATTCCCACTCGGCTTCGGTGGGGAGGCGGAAGCGGCCAATGCCCAAAGCGTTTAGTTCATCAATGAACGCCTGAGCGTCATTCCATGAGATCGACTCAACCGGATGGTTGGGGTTGCCGTTGAAATTCGACGGATTATAGCCCATCACCGCTTGCCATTGCGCCTGAGTAACTTCGTACTTACTCATAAAAAATGGTTTTGAAATCGTAACGGCGCGTTGCGGGCTTTCGTCGTCGTCGCGGCCTGATTCGTCATCGGGGCTTCCCATCAAAAACGTACCAGACGAGATGAAGTTCAGTTCCAGCGGCTTTTCACCAGTGGTGATGTTGAGCGGCACAACAATCGGGGGGATGGCTGAAATCGCGATTGGGCTTGGGTCGTTCTCATCGCTATCGAGGAATTGGGCGTTATAGAATTTTTCTGGATCAAGCAGGATGACTTCAAAATTATCAATATACGCATTGACGGCAGCGCTTGCACTGCGGTTCACGACCTGAATGATGGCTTGGAAGCCAAGTCCCGGCGGGATAAAGAACGTGGTCAGGCGACGGTATTGTCCGACAAAGTAACTGGTGTTGTTGGGTGCGTTGGTCGAAAGAAACCGCGCATCGTCAAGGCCAAGCGAGGCGAGTGTGATTTCCGCGCCGGGCGCATCCGTACGCACGCTGCACCGCACGATGGCGGCGTTGGTGGTGTTGATAGGCTGGGTCAGCAGCATGACGCCCTCGCCGGGGTCAGCGGTCACGATGGCGCCGCGTCCGTCGGTGGCTTTATCGAAGGCGTTGTCGGTCGGGACGGGGCCATACGAAACGTCCGCCAGGTTGATGGCGGCGAAACCCGCGCCCTGGATGATGACGCTGTTTTCTTCGTTTGTATCGCCGTTAAATTCATGGACAATGGCCTGAGACTGGACCGGGGCCGTAAGAACCATCCCAGCTAATAATAAGAACCCAAGACGAAACATCGAACGACGCATGGATATAATCCTCCAACTATTTTTCTAACATTACGGTTATGCCCCCAAAGGGTAACCGTATACATGATATCTTAATGCTTGAATGTTGTCAGTCCAATCTTTACATTGGCGGGCCATTTTGGGCGACGAATTTTTTTATTCAGAATCCACCTATATAATATGGAACCGTTTTGGAACAATATGCGTTGGAAAGAAGCTCTGGGAGGATTTAGATGAATGTAGAACAGAATGAATCAAGGCGTTCCTTTTTGCGAAAGAGCGGAATGGGCGCTGCTGTGGTTGCTGTAGGGCCGATTGCGAAAAGCGCGTCATCCGCCAACGATGTGATCGGCGTCGGGTGTATCGGCCTGGGCGTACGCGGCGGGACGCTCAACCGACTGGTTGTCCGCAACGAAGGCGTGAAGGTGGTTGCGCTGTGCGATGTGTATCAACCTCATGTCGAAAAAGGCGTTCGCCAAAGCAATAATCCTGATGTCAAAACTTACATCGACTATCAGGACTTACTCGCAGATAAAAACGTCGATGCGGTTGTGATCGCGGTTCCAGACCATTGGCATTCGCGCATGTTGATCGACGCCGCCAATGCAGGCAAAGACGTATACATCGAAAAAGGTTGGACGCGCACCATCGACGAAGCGAAGGCCATGCGTGAGGCCGTCAAAAAAAATAACATCATCATGCAACTCGGTCACCAGAGCCGAGGTCAAGCGGCGGGCGTCCAGGCGGCGGAACTGATTCGCGACGGCGTCATCGGCCCGGTAACAATGGTTCGCACCGGGCGAATGGAAAACCGCCCTGTCGGCACCAACTTCTGGCGCTGGTACGGCTGGTATGACAACTATGAGCGCCCCGATCCAAAACAGGTCGTGAAGGAACTCGATTGGGAACGCTGGCTTGGCCCGGTCGGAAAACGCCCCTTTAACGAAGAACATTTCTGGCACTGGCGCTGTTATTGGGACTTCGGCACCGGCATCGCGGGCGATCTCTTGTCGCATGAAATTGACTTTGTCCATTCCGTCTTGCAGCACGGCATCCCCGATTCATGCGTGACGATGGGGATCAATGCGTTCAACAATGACGGCAGGGACGTGCCGGACACCTGGACATCGATATTCAATTTTGAAGAAGCCAAGCGGCAAGTCACATTTGAATGCAGCATGAACACCCGCGAGCGAACGGTCACGCCGACGTTTCATGGCAAGCACGGCGTCTTGGAATTTGACCAGATCGCGCAATCGGTCAGCGATTTTGCGGTGTACCCTGACCGGGGTACGCAGAAATATCAGAAGGCATTTGAAGAAGGAAAACTCAAGGGCGGGGAGCCGATGCTGAGGTTTGATCCTGACAAAACCCAAACGCCGACCCACATGGAGGATTTTTTCAATTGCGTCCGGTCGCGTAAGAAAACGAAATGCCATGAAGACGAAGCCTTTGTTGAAGCGGCGACGCTGGTGATGTCGGTCAAGGCGTTGCGTGAAAAACGTGAAGTTCAGTGGGACCGAAACAAAGAAGAGGTCGTTTAATTTTTCGCCATGATTGTATGAACAAGGGCGCTGATGTTTAGGCGCCCTTTCTTGTGATGATTCCTCATTCTTTGATAAAAAAAATCACATCAAGAGTTAATGTGAATCAATTTCAATCGTCGCTTAAATCCCCCCGGCGCTTGCCGCGCCACCCCCCTTATTAAGGGGGGCAGGGGGGATTCAATTTCCCTCCCCACATTTATTTAATACTTCGCTTGTTTGTATAAACCCAATTCGCTGATTAGCGGCAGGCCGCGCGATTTTTTGACCGTAAGGCGGATCGCGTCGCTTGTGGTTTCTTCAATGCGGAACAAGCGCTTATAGCCGATGGTTGTTCCTTCCGCAACGGTTTTCCATTCGTCGTTCACTTTGGCTTCGACGGTGAATTCGGCGATGCGCTGCCCCATCGAAATGGGTTCCTGCAATAAAATTACGTCGAAGGTTTGTGGTTTGTTCAAGCCAATTTCCAGAGGCGCGAATGCGTATTCATCTTTCGGCGCCCAGTAGGTGTCGTTGTTTCCGTCAAACAATTGAGGTGGATTCTGATCGCCCTGGTGTTGAGTCCCTGGATAGGAAAACGGGGCTTGAATGAGATTGGTTGCAAAGGTCTCTTTGACGTACGCGCCAAATTGCATCAAGCGCCATACGTCGTTTTCATGGAACAGGCCGCGGCGGTCGGGCGGAATGTTCAGCAGCAAGACGGTGTTACGCCCGATGGATTGATAATAAATATCAATCAAGTGGTCCATGCTTTTGACTTGCTCGTCTTCTTTTTCATGATAAAACCAACCGGGACGTATTGAGACATCGGTTTCGGCTGGATACCAGATCAACGGCGCTTGCCCCTGGTCGGGTGAATCAGCAAGATGGTTGAACGCCACGTCGTCGCGGTTTTTGCCTGCGTCTTTCAAGTAAGTCACATCGCCTGCGACGACGGTCTCGTTGAATTGAACTTTAGGGTCGTTGAGCGCTTTGGGCGTCGAGACGCGGACGCTCCATTCCGTTTCAGCCGCAACGCCGGATTCATTACCGACCCAGCGAACGTCCGGCCCCATGATGGCGATTAAGGCTTGTGGCTGTAATTTTCGGATCAGCGAATAATACGCCTGAAAGTCATAGACCTGACGTTTGCCGTTGGGGCCTTCGCCGTTGGCGCCGTCGAACCACACTTCCGCAATGGCGCCGTAGTTGGTCAGCAACTCAGTCAGTTGGTCTAAAAAATATTGGTTGTAGACCGGCGAGTCGCCGTAGTCCGGGTTGTTGCGGTCCCAGGGCGAGAGATAAACGCCGAATTTGAGACCGTGTTTTTTACATGCCGCCGCCACTTCTGCGACGATGTCGCCCTGGCCGTTTTTCCACGGGCTGTTTTTGACGGAATGTTCCGTATACTTGCTGGGCCACAGGCAGAAGCCGTCGTGATGTTTGCAGGTGAGGATGATGAGTTTTCCACCAGCGGCTTTGACGGCGCGCGCCCATTGTTCTGCGTCGAATTGAGTTGGATTAAAGATTTGCGGGTCTTCGCTGCCGTCGCCCCATTCGCGGTCGGTGAAGGTGTTGACGCCGAAGTGGGCGAAGAACACCAGTTCCATTTCCTGCCACATTTTTTGTTTTTGCATCGGGACAGGGCCTATCGGGTTGATCTGAGCGCTTGCTGTGAATGAAGCGAAGCAAGCAATGAGAATGAAAATGGCGAGACATTGGCGAAGGAAGGAAAGACGCATAGCAACCTCTCATTTTTTCGTTTTCAGTTTTTAAAATCATAAAGGAAAAACAGATTAATCGTCAGGCGAGTCGTGCATTTTACGTTTCATAATGGCGTCGATCTTAGGGCCGATTTTGGGTGGAACGTGGAAATGGAATTTCTTGCCTGTACGCAAGGTGAGAAATACTTCCTGCTTTTCGCGATGATATTGTTTCATCGTGTCCCAGGGGATCAGGTCGCATTTATAGAGGAACCATTTTCGGCTGAGGGCGTAAATTCCGTTCTCGCGAATTTCCAACGGAAACGCCGCGACCATAAAAAATGTAAGAAACGCAATGATGAACAACGTAATCGTTATGTCTTCCGTCAGCGTGATAACAAACCATGTGACCAATACGATAAATAAGACCGTCATCGTTGAGATGGGATTAAAAAACATATAGCGAATTAAGCGCTTGCCGCCAATGCGGTCGCGATTTAAGCGGTCAGCCAGAATTAAGAAGCCAATTAACAATAAGAGAATTGAAAATTCACCAATAAAACTATAGATTGCGTCAGATGCAGCCCAGTGTGATTCCATCATTGCGCTCCCCAGACTTGTGCGAATATTATAGTGAATGTAAGCCACAAAAGAATACGAGCGTGTATAAATTGTGATGAGGACAGGCTCTGTTGTTATTAGGGTTGATCTGCCAATCGTTGCTGTGGGTTTTGAATGAACGCTTCAATTTCATCGGGGGATATGGGCGAGGTCGCGCCTGCTTGCGTAGCGACCATGGCGCCCAGCGCGTTGCCCCAGACGCAGCATTCATCCAGAGGGGCCTGATTCAACCACTTCGCCATGAAGGCGGCGGTGAAGGCGTCGCCTGATCCGCAGGGATCGACTAAGTTGACTTGAAAACCCGGCTCGTAAACGCTCTCGCCCTGGCGGTTGCGCGCATAGGCGCCTTTGTCGCCTTTGGTGATGACGCAGGCATCTAATGAGAAACTCGTCAGTAGAGACTCTGCAATGGCGGGCAGTGAATCGCCTTTAAGCGGCAGCATATCGCGCAGCATCCAGGCTTCGTCTTCATTGATCTTCATCATCTGCGCTTGCTTTAATGAGTTTATAATTATTTCTTGGGTGTAACAGTTTTTGCGAAGATTGATGTCACATAATTTGACGGCGCCGTCTGCGGCGTTGAGTAAACTGTTTAGCGTGTTGCGTGATGGTTCGGATCGTTGCGCCAGGGTCCCAAAACAGATGCAGTCGGCATTGCGAATTGCGTCCAGCGTGGTTTCATTGATCTGAATGAAATCATAGGCGACCTCAGGGACGATGAAATAATCGGGTTGATTGTTTTCATCCAGGGTTATATTGACCGTACCCGTAGGATGGCTGTCATCCCACTGGACGCACAAATCCGGCACACCTAGTTCAAGAATGCGTTGGTGCGCTTGCTTGCCTAGTTCGTCGCGGCCCAGACGGCTAATCATGGCGGCGTTCATTCCGAGTGAATGGGCGCGATAACAAAAATTAAACGGAGCGCCGCCCAATTGCGGCCCGCCAGGCAGCAGGTCCCATAACACTTCGCCGAATGCAACGATGTTTCTTGGATTCATTGTTGTTGTCATAAAAAAAGATTATAAGATTATAGCAATCAATCAAGCGGATCGACGTGAATACAATCTTTGAATGGATGCCCATGACGGAACAATGGTTCGAAGAGGTGCAGCGCTGTTTTCAAGCCCATGATTGGGACGGGACCCAATCGGCGCTGTTACGCGTGATGAATGAGGAACCCAAAAACCCGCTGCCGCGCTACCACCTCGCGAATTTATTCCGCCTGCTAAAGCGTCCCTCTGAGGCCGTATCGATTTTGGAGCCGCTTGAGCATGAAGCGGATGTTCCCGCTGAATATCTCTGGGCGTTATTTGAATGTCGGATGGAAGCCGGCGATTACCAGGCAGGGACTGCATCGATCCACCTTCTACCGCTCGATCGAGATTCATCGCCGCAACGCCTCGAACTCGCGCTGGGATGCGCCCGCTTGGCTGGTAACTATTCGCTGGGATTAAAAATCGCCCGGCGGATGCACACAAAAGGCCTCGCGTCAGAATTGCGTTGGGTGTTGCGCGTCCATCGGTTGCTTCGCGTGTTTCCAAAATTTCTACGAATCAAATTGGCGCGTAATTTTGCGCTTCACGCTTTGCAGCGCTGTCGCTGGCGGCGGGCGCGGGTGTGGCTTGAAGCCGCGCGGGCGATGTACCCACAACAATTTGAATGGCCGTTTCGTCTCGCTCACTTGCAGCGGATTAGCCGCGACCCGTTTGATCCGCAATTTCATTGGGAATTTGCCTGGTTGTCGATTGCGCTGACGATTCAACCTGATCGCAAAGAAGCGTTGCGGATGCGCGCGCTCACGTTGTTTGATATGGAGCCGGGGCAAGTGGTTCTGGATGAAATACAACAATGCCCGGGCGCATTCAGCGAATCCGAACGATTGAGAATGCAGGCGGCCTGCCATGCAAATTTGCAGCAGTATGAGAAAGCCGCTGCTGCGTATCACGAATTGCATCAATGCGGCGACAAAGCGTTCGCGCAATTCGGCCTTGGGTTAATCCATCTAGAAAAAAGTGAATATTCTTTTGCGTTGAAATGTTTTGAAACAGCGGAAGAGGAATTAGAAACAGATGATGGGTTTCAGTTTACGCTGTGGTTTTTTTATCAAGCGTGCTTGCAATTTGAAAACGGAATTCCGCCTGAATCCATTTGTGGGCAGGCGATTATTCATGAATTAGATGATAGCCATGAAGTCGCAAACACGTTTGATGAATGGGACGATTTTGAATGCCCGCTCTGCGGCAATGCCGCCGCCGGAGAACTGCTTTGGAAAGACCACTCAACAAATTGGCAGCGTGCCCGATGCAGCAGCTGCGGAATGATCGCCGTTTCGCCCATGCCGACAGAAGCGCAGATCAACGCTATCTATACGCGCGAAAGCCGCAGCGAAGACTCAGTCAATCGCGGGTATCGCCGTCAGTTAATGGAAGCCCTACATGCCTCGGAAGACCAATTGAAGACGCTGAACGCTTACCGCGAAGCGACCGGGTGGGACGGCCAGTTTGATTGGGACGCCTACGAAGCCTCGCTCGGCGAAACCAAGCGCTGCCTGGATGTGGGCTGTGCGTCTGGTCGAACAGCGGCGACCTTTCAGCGCTTGGGGTGGGACGCGCATGGCATTGACGTCGACCCGCAGGCAATCGCCGTTGCGCAAGAGCATGGCCTGGAAGTGAGCGTGGCGCATCTCGAGCAATTAGAACTAGACAAGTTGTTTGATTTTATCACGCTGGTCGATGTGATTGAGCATGTGCGCGATCCAAAAGCGCTGATGCAACGCGCATCTCAATTATTGAAGCCGGGCGGCGCCGTGTATATCAAGACGCCCTGCGCCGATAGCCTGCCGCATCGGTTGGTCGGCGAGCGCTGGTTAGAATCAGCGGAGCATGTGCAATTTTTCAGCCAGCGAACACTCACAAAACTGGTGGAAGAAGCCGGATTTAAAATCGCGGCGTCTTCCTATTATGTTGATGATGCGACCCCGCTATTGCATTACGACCAATGGCAGTCGCGCCGCTTTCCCCAATTATTTCAACAATGGACCGACCGCTTGCAAGCAGGCGATGCGGTACGCATGTTATTATTAAAACCTCAGCCGTAATGACGCGGCAATCTCACGTTGCATAACGGCTGCTATATCGGGCGAACGATATAGGTCTTGCCTTTTTCTGTCGGGATACTGACGACAACGCCTTCTGAGGCGGCTTGTTCAATCAATGTTTTGCCGTCGCATGTAATCGCGACGGGCGCGTTGGTTCTTAGCGTCAGCCAATTGCCTAATTCAGATTGAATGGACGCTTCGCGTAATTTGTTTTCCTGCCAATTGATATCGACTTCAAAGCCGCCGCGCGCTTTGAGACCGCTGACGGAACCTTCTTTCCATGCGCTTGGCAACGCTGGTAACAGATGGACGGCGCCGTCGTGGCTCTGCAGCAGCATTTCCGCAATGCCCGCTGTCCCGCCGAAGTTGCCGTCGATTTGAAACGGGGGGTGATTGTCGAACAGGCTGATGAAAGTCGATTTTCTTAGTAATGCAAGAATGTTTTCATACGCTTTGTCGGCTTCGCGTAGGCGCGCCCAGAAGTTGATGATCCAGGCGCGGCTCCATCCGGTGTGACCGCCGCCGTTGGCGAGGCGGTGTTCGATGGATTTACGCGCAGCAGCGGCGAGTTCGGGCGTGCCGTCTAGAGTAATTTGGTTGCTGGGGTGTAAGGCGTACATGTGAGAAATATGACGATGGCCCGGTTCGGGTTCCTCAAATTCTTCCGTCCATTCCATTAGCCTGCCGTCGGAACCGATTTGCGGTTTTGCCAGTTGCGAAAGCAAGCGAGTGGTTTCTTTGGTGAACTCATCATTGATGCCCAAAATATCTGCTGCGGCAAGACAATTGGTGAAGAGTTCCCCAATGATTTCCTGGTCCATGCTGCATCCCATGTTCAGTTGGGAGCGCTGGCCGTCTTTGGTGATGAATGCGTTTTCAGGCGAAGTTGACGGGCCGGAAACCAGCAAGCCCGTCTTGGGATGTGCCACTAAAAAGTCATGAAAAAACAGCGCCGCTTCTTTCATGATGGGGTAGGCGCGAAGACGCAAAAATTCTTTGTCTTCGGTGAAATTATAGTGTTCCCAAAGGTGTTGGCAGCTCCAAGCGGCGCCCAATGTCCACATCCCATATCCCACATTGCCAATCGGCGAGGTCCAATACCATGCGTCGGTGGTGTGGTGGGCGACGAAGCCCCGGCAGCCGTATACGTCACGGGCGGTCTTGCGTCCGCTGGGGCGCAACCGGTCGATGAAATCCAGAAACGGTTCGTGACATTCGGACAAGTTGGTGACTTCCGCTGGCCAGTAATTCATTTGAACATTGATGTTGATGTGATAGTCGGCGTTCCAGGGCGCGTCGATGTGTTGGTTCCAAATGCCCTGCAAGTTGGCGGGCATGTTTCCAGGACGCGAACTGCTGATTAGCAAGTAGCGTCCGAATTGGAAATACATCGCGATCAATTGCGGGTCTTCGGCGCCGTCTTGTACGGCTTTGAGGCGCTGGTCGGTCGGCAATTGGGCTAGGTCTGTACGTCCAAGGTCTAGTTGAACGCGGTTGAACAGTCGCTGATGTTCTTTGATATGGTCGTTGCGAAGCGTTGCATATTTTTTCTTTGCTGCGGCTTCAAGCGTTTGCAGCGCATGGCTGGGGTCGTTATTTTGATACGTCGTTTCAGCCGCAAGCAAGAACACGGCTTCATCTGCATCTTTGATATGCAGGGTTGCGTTATCGGTGTTGACGGAGCCGCCTTTGACGATGGCTTTCAGGTAGGCTTCATATTCGACGCCCTGGGTCGGTTCGCCATGATCGGCCTGGCCTCTCATCAGCAGGACGTTATTTTCTAATGCTGTGATCTCAAAATTTTCCGGGCGGGTCAAGGCTGCATCGAATGTAAGCGCGCCGGGTTTGCTGGCGGTGATGCGAACCGCGATCACTTGGTCGACCGGGCTGGAGAAATATTCGCGGGTGTATGTGACGCCGTCTTGTGTGTAAGTTGTTTTGGCAATCGCGGTTTCAAGATTCAGTTCGCGGCGGTAGTCGCTGGCCTCGCCGTTGGATGGAAACTCGAGGGCCAAATCGCCGAGTGTCTGGTAACTGAGCGGCGCGATGCGCGGTCCCATAAATTCTTCTTGCATCACCTGTTGGCCTTCGACGTACTTGCCGTCGAAAATCAACTGGCGGGCGCGGTCGAGATGTTTATAAGCGCCGACGCGGTCGCGATTTTGCGCAGGCCCCGCCCACAAGGTTTCCTCATTGAGTTGAACCTGTTCGCGTTCAACGCCGCCGTAGACCATGCCGCCCAGGCGCCCGTTGCCGAAGGGCAGGGCGTCTTCCCACTGCTGGGCGGGTTGCTCATACCATAAGGTCAGGTTGTTTTCGACAGCGTATGTCGAAATCGTCAGGCAAACCGCAAGACTGATATAGGCAAAACGATGAAGCATGAGTGATCTCCCGTGGAAATTGGATGGTTGAAAAAATACGATAAACCAACAGAGCGCCGCTAGGCTAGGGACAACAAATGATTGGGCGGGTTAGAGAATGCGGGTGAGGCCTGCGTCTTGGGCGATTTGCTTGGCTTGCATTCGTTCAGCCATCTCGCTCACTTTATGTAATCCTTTAGAATATTGAAGCGTAAAAACTCTCTTGTTTCATGCAAGCGCCTATGGTAGAGTGTCGATAATGAGGCGCTCAACCATGCTGAAACCGCTTAACCAAAACCCTTATGTTATCGTTCCAATCCTACTTAGTATTGCGGTAGCGATTTTTGCAATCGCGTTTATGAATCAGAATGTATTATGCTGGATTCTATTTGTAGGCGTTGATGTAGGTATGATCGGCGCAATACACCAGTTAATTCAATTAAAGAAAATGCACATTATTCATCAAGGGCGAATGAATTTGCATCCGCTTCATTTGCTTGTAAGTATTTTATTGATTGTCTCGATTTTTTATTTCTCAATGAAGGAAATTACAAATCTTGAAGCTTATTTAAATGCAATTTCTTGTTCACTCCTGTTTTTTTTCGTTATGATGCACCGGGCAATAATTCCGAGTGTCGTAATTGTAAAAGAGGGAATCATGTTGCATGGAAGTGTGCATCTTTGGAATAACCTGGATATGTTGAACATCAATATCATTGGCGATGAATTTGTTAGAATCACGCCAAAACACCTTCCCAAAATCATTTTCCCCGCAATTCGAACGGATAAAACTACAGTCGATATTCTTGTCGCCGAGCTCAACAAGCGCGGCTATGCAAGTTGATCTTGCTCCGGCGGCGCTAATTCCTCAGGGTAGAAGTGGACGGTGAATGTCGTGCCCCCTTTGAGTTTGCTCTTGACGGTGAGGTCATAGCCCATCAGTCGGCAGAGCGAACGCGCAATCGCCAAGCCCAAGCCCGTCCCCGAATATTTTTTGGTCGGCCCCGCATCTAACTGATGAAATGAATTAAAAATAGCGTCGATTTCCTCTTCGGGAATTCCGATCCCGGTGTCGATGACGTCGATGCGGCCCAGTCGGTTGCTGCTGCTGTGGGCCGTGAGCTGAAGAGTGATGGTTCCCTTGTCCGTATATTTAATTGCATTGCCCAGTAAATTAATCAAAATAATTTTGACTTTTTGGCGGTCCGCGTAGATCGGGTACAGATCGTCTGGATAGGTTGTACGTATTTTGACGGGTTTGTCAGCGATCTGTCCCTCAATTTCACGAATGAGATCATCAATCAATTCCGTAATAGAAAAAGTTGTGCACACCAATTCGTCGCGGCCCGACTCGATTTTTGAGAGGTCCAAAATGTTGTTGATCAGTTTGAGCAGGTGGTTGCTGTTGGAGAGAATGCGCTCTAAAAAGGCGGCGTCTTTCTCAGAGAAATTAGATTTCTTGTTTTTGATGAGGATGTTGGTAAAACCGATAATGGAGTTCAGAGGCGTACGCAGCTCGTGGCTCATATTCGCCAAAAATAAACTTTTGGACTGATTGGCCTGTTCGGCTTCCAGGGTCATTTGCTCGGCGCATTGAATGGCTTCTTGCAGTTGCTCATTGGCGCGAAGCATCGACTCGGTTGACGCCCGGCGTTGAAACACCATTTCAGCGGCAATGAAGACAAACAGCGCAAAAAACGTAATGGTATATAGTGAGTCGATCTTCGCGGTATCGTTAACGATGATCGCGGTACATGCAATGGCGTATGCGGTGAATCCGGTGAGTAAATAAGATTCCCGATATCGAAATACATGGGCGGCATGAATCATTGGAAAGAAAACCAGAGCAAGCGAAAAATCAAAAATGACGTAACCTGTTTTTTGCTTTAAAATGACAAGGCATACAACAAATAGCACGGCTAATATGATGTAAGTTAACAGGTACCAAAAGTTCTGTTTTATTGTCGCGAAGAGTGGTGTTGCAGGTTTCGTCATCGTTTGTGTGTTCCAAACAGGAGGCCGTTTGTCTGGGGCGCCATCGTAAGGATGCCTCCGTCTTTCTAGACTTTATACTAACCATCTATTGTAGGTCATTAAAGATAAGTCTCAAAGCGACGTTTGCTTAATTCTATGGATACGAGGTGTTCCCCGATGAAGCGGAGTGTGTGTTTTTATATTCTAATGCTGTGTACGTGTTCTATATCGTTTGTATCGGCTGAGGTTGAGAGGTGGGTGAGTTCAGAAGGCGCCTCAGTTTGGATGGCGCCGCTCGAAGCGATTCGCACATCCTCCCCATCAAAAAAAGCAGCGCAGATCATCATTGATCCAGCGAAATCTTTTCAATCCATCGTAGGCGTCGGCGCTTCACTTGAACATTCGACCTGCTGGAACTTGAGCCAACTGGGTTCCAAGGCGCGTTCGGAAGTGATACGCCAAATTGTTGATCCCATAAACGGCAACGGCATGAATATCATGCGCATCTGTATTGGCGCGTCTGATTTCATCGGCGAACCGTTTTATTCGTACGATGATATGCCTGAGGGGGAGACGGATCTCGAGCTGAAGCATTTTTCAATCGAAAAAGATCGCGCCTATGTGTTGCCTGTCTTGAAAGAGGCTTTGGCGATAAACCCTGAATTGCTATTTGTCGCGTCTCCATGGAGCCCTCCCGCCTGGATGAAAGATAACGGTTCGCTCAAACACGGACGGCTGCTGCGAAAATATTATGATGTCTATGCGCAATACCTGGTGAAGTTCATAGAAGCCTACCAGGCGGAGGGCATCCCCATTTATGCGATTACGCCGCAGAATGAGCCTGACTATCCAAACAAATATTATCCGACCTGCTATTGGAGCGCCGAAGATCAGCGTGATTTCATTCGCGACTTTCTGGGGCCGCAATTACGCAAGGCTGATTTAACCACCCCGATCTGGTGTTGGGACCATAATTGGAATTTATTGGAGTTTCCCGATACGGTTCTTCGTGACGAAAAGGCGGCGCAGTATGTGTACGGTACGGCTTTTCATTTGTATGAAGGAAAGGCGGAGGCGCAGACTACTTTCAAGAAAAAGTTCCCTGAAAAAGATATTTTCTTCACCGAAGGTTCAACGTTCAAAACCGACGGCGCGATTGAAATTATAAAAATTTTCCGAAACTGGTCGCGCACTTATCAAGCATGGGTTTTGTTTTTAGATGAAAACCAAAAACCCAACAATGGCCCGCATGACGCCACTCCCACGTCAATTGAGCGCCTCGCCGATAACAGCGTGCGTTATAACTTTGATCACTTTATGTACGGCCATTTTTCACGCTTCATTCAACGCGGCGCAGTGAGAATTGATTCGTCGGCGGGCGATAATAACTATGCGAACCTGGTTGTGCGTAACCCTGACGGTTCGATGGTAATGGTCGTCGCTAACGCCGGGCCGCAAAAATCATTTCGGGTCCGTTGCGGCGAGATGGAATTTGAAGATGTGATTGAAATGAAGACCGTTGCAACCTATCGTTGGAAATTTGAATAAAAAAAAGCGGTCTGGAAAAACCAGACCGCAAACTGGATAGTAAAAGATGGAGTTTCGTTAGTAGAGTTGCCAGAATTTCGCGCCGGATTGGAACATGGAGGTCAGTTCCGCCGCGCGTTCTGGCGAATAACTTAATGCGGTGAAATCCAACACGCTTTGGTTGCTGTGGCAGTTTTCACATTTTAACGCGCCTTTTTTCTTGATGGCGTGGTTGAGGCTGATAAATGAACCGGTGATGTTGAGCGGGTTATTGTCTCCAACATAGGTCGGATCATTTTGGTTATCGGGTAGATTGAGTCCAGCCCACTCGCCGCTCCACATTTGCGAACCCATCTGGATCAATTCGTCGGTGGTCATCATGGCCGGGTTTTGGCCTGACATCATCGCGGCGGTTTTGGCCATGCCGATGCTGATTGATTCGCTGATATTGCCGGTCATCAGATAGTGTTCTTTTTCAAAAGCGAACATGTTGGGGAACTGGCCCAGCATGGCTTTTTCTTGTTCGTTGAGGCCTTCGGGGCGCATGAAGCCAAAGGCTTTCATGGCGTCTTGCATGCCTTCGAGTCCGGCTTTCATGGTAAAGTTTTCGTTGAAGCCCGGCAGCCCGGGGATGCCGTTCATGTCGGCGATCATGCCGCTTTGGATGGCGCGGAACGGATAAATTTTCGCGTTGGGCGTGTCTTTAGTCGCAGGCATGAAATCCCAGGCGGCGGCGTCGTTAACAGGTTCCGCCAACATGCTGGCTTGACCGTTAAACCAGCGATAGGCCGGGCGTTGGTTATAGGCTTCGCTGTATTCAGAATAGGGTTCGTAGGTCCCGGTTTCTTCATCAAATTGTGGGATGTTCGCCAGCGGGCCGTCTTGCATACCGAAGATCGACGCCCATGCGCGAATCGAGGCGCCAGACGTATAAGGAATGTGGCAGGTTTCGCAAGCGATGAATTGCGCGTGTTGATTATAAGCCGCGCTTTCATGTGGGTCGGTATGGCAATTGCTGCAATCGACTTCGACTTCGGGGCGTTCCCAGGCGTGCATGTCGGATACGCGGGAACCGCGCGCAATCTTATGATCCTTTACCAAGTGGCAAGCCGTGCAGTTCATCCCTGCGGCGGCGTGGACGTCGTGTTCGGGTTCGTATGGCGTACCGCGTTTGTATTCCGCATCGGCTTGACCGTGTTTGTGGCAGCGATAGCAGGAATGCGCGGTGACGTCTTCACCGACGCTGCGCGCCGCTTCGAGGCTATGGTCTTGGCTCCACACGCGTCCGCCGAATTCATCGGTGGTGAGTTGGCGCCAGCCTGCGGGTTCAAATTCTTCATAGACGCCGTCGCCGTTCATGTCGTATTTTTCCGCATGGCATACGAGACAGTCGATGCTGTTTTTTTGCACGTCAGAAAACTCGCCGGTTTGCGGGTCAGGGAAGGGCAGATATTGGCTAACGTGGCATTTTCCGCAAGACGTAGAAATCTTATGGTCGCCAAAATCGCCGGTAAAATTCACCATGCCGTTGCTGCCGACCAGGGCGCAGAAGCGGTCGATCATGCCGTGAGAGCCGCCGCCGGGGTAGCCGATGTTTGCGTTTTCCGTCCGCCAGGTAAAGTGAGTGCTCGCCATGACTTCTTCAAGTTTGCCATCGTGGCACTGCAAGCAGGTTTGCGGGCCTTCATAACTTTGCAGGAAAGAGTGATTGGCGGCAAACGATGCATTTGAGAAAAATACAATGGCTAAAATCAATGTAAGATAAGGCAAGTGGTGATAGAGCCGATGATTCATGCTGTTTCTCCTTCTTATGTTGAAATGCAGGTTGGTTTATCTAAAATCCCTCTGTATGAATTAACGGGAAATTAACTTGTTTCCTATATGCAATTATAGCTATGAAGTGAATCGTCAGTAATAGTTGTTTGTTTTTTATGCTATCTTTTTTATGAAAGTCTATAAAATTAATAATGTATATTCTGATAAAATTACTAAATTATATTTGGGTTAATTTGCAATTAAATCTGAATGTAAGCCTATGTATATGAATGTGTTTTTGTGATCGAGCGCTATTCATCGCCGATTAGCTATGAAGGAATATATTCTACTTTTATGGTAACCTTTAAAATTTACGTAGGCACCACTTTCTCGCAATGTTAGCCAAAAATCTATTTAAGAGAACGATGGGATATGGTGAGGAAATGTGTCTTACTCGATTTGATTTCTGTGGGCGGGCGCCTCAAGATAACTCATTAACTTTCACATAAGGTAATTGAATGGCAGGTTCGCTTTCGCTTTTTAGTCCACTGGTGCAAACCTGGTTCGCCGAGCAATTGGGCGAGCCGACCGAGGTGCAAGAACGCGGCTGGCCGGGTATCGTAAGCGGGCGGCATGTAATCGCGACGGCGCCGACGGGCAGCGGCAAGACGCTGGCGGCGTTTTTGTGGGCGATCGACCAACTGTTGACGGGCGCTTGGCCTTGCGGCGAATTACAGGTGATCTACATTTCGCCGCTCAAAGCGCTCAACAATGATATACAGCGAAACTTGCTTTCTCCATTACAAGAACTGCGCGCGCGGATGACGGCTGCGGGCATGGAACCGCCCGATGTGCGCGTCGCAGTGCGCAGCGGCGATACCGACCAAAGCGAACGCGCCCGCATGTTGCGGCGCCCGCCGGAAATTTTGATTACCACGCCCGAAAGCCTCAACCTACTCGTTAATTCAAAACGTGGACGCGCGGTGTTTGGTTCCGTACGGACGCTGATCTTGGATGAAGTGCACTCCGTCGCGGCCACCAAACGCGGCGCCCATCTCATTACGGCGGTTGACCGATTGGTGATGCTCAGCGGCGAGTTTCAACGCTTGGCGCTGAGCGCAACCATTAATCCTCTCGAAGTGGTGGCGGAATGGGTGGCGGGGCGTCGGCTCGAAACGCGAAACGGACAGTCGGTATTTGTTCCAAGAGACATTGATATTGTTGAATGCAGTTCGATCAAAAAACTCGATGTCTGCGTTCGTTACCCTGCGGTTGGAGAGAAAGCCGCAAATGATAAAAATGTCTGGTTGCCTTACGCCAAAGCCATCCGCGAGGTTGTTCGGCAACATCATGAGATTTCGATTGCGTAATCGGTAGCGCCATATAAAGGACCGCCGCCGCTCACTTTGATGTAGTATATCGTTCCAGCCATTAATGTTCTTGTAATTCTAGATAAGCGCCCGTCGCCTCCATCATCATTCATCTCCAATGAAATGGATTCGGGATCTGTATATATGTCCAGGACTGTATCAGTGTATGTTGGATTTTTCCCGCCTACTGCAAAAGTTTCAATAGTATAGGATTTCGTTGAGGTGGGTACGAATCTGTACCAAACAAATGACGTCCAAGTAGGTAAACTCCCTGTAACTCTTTGTCCTTCTAAAAGTTGAGTGGATGTCATGCTCGGCGTAGCCGTTGGAGTGACTGTTGGCGTCGGCGTAATGGTCGGTACCGGCGTCGGAGTAATGGTCGGTACCGGCGTCGGAGTAATGGTCGGCGTAGCCGTTGGCGACCTAAGAAGGCGAAAGCCAAAGCGGTTGCCGCGGTAGTCAGGCGAGCCCTGGCCGCGAAGCGCCGACCGGCAGCTCCGAGCGCCGCCGTCCCAGCCGCCGCCGCGTATGACACGGCCCGAACCCGATGATGGCCCTAATGGCCCTACAGGATCAATTTGAGCACTAGATGAATAACTTCCATACCAATCCTGGCACCACTCCCACACATTTCCGCTCATGTCAAACAGCTCCCATGGATTTGGCAACTTGGTTCCTACCTCGTGTGTTCTAGAGGAAGAATTTGAATCATACCAAGCATACTGATTGATTTGAGAATTATTTGGATCATCACCCCAATAAAAACGTGTGGTCGTCCCCGCACGACACGCATACTCCCACTCCGCTTCCGTCGGAAGCCGAAATGTACCCTGATTCATGCCATTCAACTTCTCTATAAACTGTTGGCAATCATTCCATGAAACTGATTCCACCGGATTATTCATTCCACTGAAACTAGATGGATTGGAACCCATTACCGCCGACCATTGCGCTTGCGTCACTTCATACTTCCCCATATAAAAACCGTTCGTCAAAGTCACCTGGTGCTGCGGACCTTCATCTGAATATCTACCACTCTCATTACTTGGAGACCCCATGGTAAATGCGCCCGCAGGAATTAATTCCATTTTTAATGGCATCGCCCCATCTGGTAAATTCAAATCTATCGTTATTTGACCTGGCCGCGGCGTCGGCGTCGGCGTAACGGTCGGTACCGGCGTCGGAGTAATGGTCGGTACCGGCGTCGGAGTTCTTGTCGGAACGGGTGTGTATGTAGGAGGATAAATATGAGTTGGTGTGGGTAAATCAGTTAAAAGCAATTCAATGCTTTCTGATATACCAAGAAACCTAGCTTCAAACGTTGTTTTTTCTATTCTAAAAACACTAAATAGGTAAATCGTACCACTTTGAGGGCCATTTTCAAATATTACGTTTACACTTTCAGCATTTGGAGACCACTCAAAATAATTACTTGTTGGTGAATTAGAATTACCCAAGAATTCAAATGTCTGTCCATTATCTTTAGATACAGTTATGTGGTAATCGTATGCGTTTGTTGAATTAGGGTCGTTCCAATTAATCACTAATTCTCTATCAAAATATGCATCAGTGTCTACATGGGAGCCAGTGTCCACGCGATCCTGGATGTCTTGAGGATTAGAATCTGAAACATATACGACAGGAATAGGTCTCGGCGTTTCTGAAGGGATTATTGTGATTGTTGGAATTGATGTTGGTTGAGGCGTTGGCTGGTCTCCTTCACCTGGAACAAAAATTTCGCCATTAAAGTGGTAAATCTCTCCTGCTTTCCAAATCGCTATACCAGACATCATGTCACTTGTTGATACAGCCCCCCCGGATTTCCACTGAGCAATGTATATCATCATTTCGCTGGTGGAAATTCTAAAATCTTGATTGCTATCCATTGAATGAACTGTATAAATGTCTGTCAATTGATACTTCGTAGAAGTAATAGGATTTGCCATATTAATTGCTAAGTCGCCAATAGTGATAACCTCTTGCGGCAAAAACTCCTTGGTGAAGAAGGTAGATCCAGAAAAGTATTCTGAAATATTTCCATTGGAGATTGGAGTAATTGTATAAGTAAGGGTTTCTGGCAATTGCGTACCAGGAAGAAATAGCCATTTGAGTTGATGATTAATTTCATCCCATTTTCCTGAATCACTTATCGTGTCAACACTCCAACCATTTGGAGGCGTCTCAATGATTGAAACTCCGCTTTCATTCATTATTGCTGCGTCTACATTGAATTTTAATTGCGTTGTAAATGGTATTCCTGCTTGATATGAATCCGGCAATACCCTTAGAACCTCAACTTCAACCGGCGCAATTGATTTTAGAAATCTATCACCATCTATTTTTTTTTGAATTGGATTGAAATTTAAGGTGTAAACGATCATCCCAGTAAATACTTGAGTCCCAGCAACAGAATCTGAAGGAACGGCTACATAATCAATGGAATCTGGTAGTAAAACTCCTGGAAGAAAAAGCCATTTTAACTGTTGATTTACTGCATCCCAACTTCCTGCATCACTGATGCTGATAACTTCCCATCCCTCAGGCACATTTTCTGTAATCGATAATCCACTATTCGAAGCAATAGAATCAGAAACTAAGATTTCAAAAGAGACTTCCGCTTCTTGCCCATTCTCATAAAAGTTTGGCAAAACACGATTAACAGTTGCTTCGTCTGGTGAAAGTGGTGTTGGTTTCGGTGTAGGAGTAGAAATCGGTAAGTTTGTTGGTACGGGTGTAATTGTTGAAGTTGGGTTTGGTAGGAGGGGCGATTCAGTGTTGATGATTTCATTAAGATCAATTTCAATTTTTTCATCGCCTAAATCAATAATTTGAAAATTATCTAAGTAGACCGTAACAGGTTCTGTCTCACTTGTATTGACGACTTGAATGATCCCCTGAAAACCTATCGAAGGCGGTAAAAAGAAATCTGCAATCCGCTGGTATTGATCGACAAAGAGGTTGGAGACGTTAGGTGAAATCGTCGAAACTACCAAGTCTTCACCAAGATCAATTGAGACCAGATAAACAGACACATTAGGCGCCGTTGAACGGACTGAGCAGCGAAGCAATGCTATGTTCGACGTGAAAATCGGCGCCATGTTGACCATGACGCCCTCACCAGGATCTGCTTCAATAATCATACCTCGACCATCGGTAGCGCCATCAAACGCGTTATCGGTTGGAATGGTTCCATAAGAAATGTCTGGAAGCGGATATTCACCGAACCCTGCGCCAATGACGCTGATGCCATTGGCTTCAGTCGTATCGGCTGAAAAATCGATATTGAGAAGATTCGTTTGAGAAAAGACTGTGGAAAATGATAGAAGAGTAAAAAGGACAACAGTAACCAATCGTCTCATGATGATATCCCTTCGGGTGTGATATTAACATGTTTACAATAATATTATTCCTTTGTCAATAAGAAATTTTCCCCATAAGACTCCACAAGAATAAGAATTGTCATATACATATATGCAACACGCTTTTGTTAACAAAAATTCAAATAGACATTGCTATGGAATCTTGTTCCGTGAACTGCTGTTGCGCGAGTCGCCGCCATTTCGTTGGGGTGAATTATTCAAAGCGTTGCGGGTGATGGAACTCTCCGGCGAAATCGTGGGCGGATATTTTTTTGAAGGCGTTCACGGTTTGCAATTTATGAGCGCGGCGTCGCTGCATTCTTTTCAACAGTCCCAGCCGATTGACGTGGTGTACTGGCTGAGCGCGGTCGATCCGGCGTCGTTGTGCGGCGTTAACATTGAGGGGCTGAAAGACGGCCTACCGGAGCGCCGATTGTCAAACCACCTCGTCTATCATGGAACCCAACTCGCTTTGCTGTCGCGCCGCCAGGGCAAACAACTGACGATTCATGCCGATGCAACCAACGAAAACCTGCCCCGTTTTTTACAAATCTTTCATCGTTGGTTAGAGCGTTCCGCCTCGCCAGTGCGGTCAATCACCATTGAGACGATCAATGAGGCGCCCGCAGCCGAAAACCCCTATCTTGAAGTATTCAAAACAGAATTTGACGCGACGGTTGATTTCGGGAAAATCGTGATTCGTAAGCGCTATTTCTAATTTGTTACATTCCCTCGAAGACATTGAATGACGGCGTTTTTTTAGGCCCCGGCATCTTATTTCTTTGTTCAATTGTTTAATAACGGTTGTTTAGAAAAGAGTGGATTGCGCTATAATTTTTAAAACTCTAACTAGAAAATTAATGGCATTCTTATCGTGTGAATGTTTTTTGAATGAACTGGAGATTTTATGAATTGTAGACTATTGCTTCTATTCTTTTCTGCATATTTTTGTATGCCCATTTTCGCTCAGTCGAGCAATTGGCAAATGCGGCAGCGCATGAATGAGATGCCCCGCCTCCACTATATTTGCTATCAAGCAGGATCAGAGATTACGATTGATGGAAAACTCGACGACCCCGCCTGGCAGCGCACGGAATGGACTGAATATCACGTTGATATCGAAGGCGACCGTAAACCGGAACCGCTCCATCCAACCCGCTCCAAAATGCTATGGGACGAGAACTACCTTTACATCGCCGCCGAACTGACCGAGCCGCATGTGTGGGGAACTCTGACCGAACGCGATTCGGTAATTTTTAACGATAATGATTTCGAAATCTTTATCGACCCTGATGCGGATTCTCACAATTATTTTGAAATTGAAATCAATGCGCTCAATACCGTTTGGGATTTGATATTGATTAAGCCTTACAAGGACGGCGGCCCCGCTGAAAACGATTGGGACATCGACGGCTTGCTGCACGATGTTTCAGTGGAGGGAACATTGAATGACCCCGGCGATGAAGATACGTCGTGGACGGTGGAGATGGCGTTCCCTTGGAGCGGCTTTACGTACACGGGCGTACAAACGCCTGCTCCCAAAGCGGGCGACCAATGGCGCATTAACTTCTCGCGGGTCGAGTGGAAACACACCATCGAAGATGGCTTCTATCAAAAAGTGCCCAAACGGCGCGAAGACAATTGGATATGGTCGCCGCAAGGTATTGTTGATATGCACCGTCCCGAAAAATGGGGCGTTTTACAATTTAGCGATGCAGCGCCCGGCGCCGGTGCGTTTAAGCCGGATAAATCTATGACGGCGCGTCGCGTGTTGAATGATCTTTATTACCAACAGCGCGATTTTAGAGAGTCGAATCGAATGTGGTCAGATACGACTGCGTCGTTTGAATTGAAATGGGGCGATGATGCGAACTTGCTTGGCGCCCCGATGATAATGCTGAATCCAGACGGATATGAAGCCTGGGTGTATATGAAGCGCAGCGACGGCGTGTATGGCAAAGCGATGATTCGCCAGGATGCGAAAATCTCTGTGAAATGGAATGAATAATATGAAAACGATTTTTACTTCAATCGTGCTTGCGGTATCCGTTCTATGCAGCGTATCCGGTGAATGCCAGTCGCTTGAAGGCCGCGCGGTGTGGGGGCATCCCGGCGTCGCTGGCAACAGCCGCGAGTCTATCGCTGAATTTGCAGAGAAACTCAAAGGCGCTCACATCAACACGCTGGTGATGATGGTGAAAGGCATCGGCGGCGAGATTTATTATCCGAGCGAAAAATTTCCTGATAGCGTTCGTAAGGGATATAAAGACTTCGATTTTCCCGCGATCTTGATTGATGAATGTCACAAGCGCGACATCGAGGTGCACGCTTGGTTCTGTGATTTCCCTGAGGGCGCCAACTCGGCGGCGGACAAAGCGCATCCCGAATGGTCGATGCGTAACGCCAACGACAAAACCACCGACAGCGAAATTCTTCGCGGACGAAATTACGGTATGCGCTGGATGTGCCCGGCGCGTCGCCCGGGGTATACCGACCAGTGGTTGGTCCCGTTGATTGATGAGTTTGCGCAAAAATATGACATCGACGCCATCCATCATGATTATGTTCGCTATCCGGGCGACCTCGCGCCTGACACCTATTGTTTCTGCGATTATTGCTTGGAAGAAATACCAAAATGGGCGGGCTATTACAAACAAGCCTACCCGGACGAAGCCTTTCACCCCAACTATGACCGCCCCTATCTGGAAGCGCATTGGGAGCCAGGCCCGAGGGTGTTGCCCGAAAACTGGGCGAACATGCCGCGCAGCGCCAAGAGCGGCTTTTTGTTAGAAGGCGGCTTCTTCAACGGCGGGCGCTACGACCTCGATTATTTCTTTTATAATTACCGCATCCATTGGATCGCGCAGTTCACCCGCGATGTATTTGAAAAAGTCCGTGTCGGCAAACCCGAGATGGAATTTTCCGCTGCGGTGTTTAAGAACCCCGTCCACAGCGGGCGCTTCATCGGGCAAGACTGGCGCGAGTTTAGCGACTGGGTGCAATACATGATGCCGATGGACTACCGTTCGCATTATCCCGGCACGTTCGAGCAGCACCTCGACCTGTTGGAAGAGAGCATCATGCAACAGAAGCAGTGGGCGTGCGACGCCAAGCACCTGTGGCCGGGCATCGCCAGTTATCAATTGTATTCAGAAGAAAGCGCGTTTCATCGCGCCGCCCGACGTATCGTTGAAAATGACGAGATCCGCGACGATTTTGCTTCTGTGTTTACTGCGGTGGAAGCAAGTTTGAAAAAAACCGATGGGGCCGTTGCGGATGCGCTGAAGGCGTATTTCAATTCGCCCAACGACGCCAACCGCGCTAAAGCAGTCATCTCACTGAAATCAGTTGTCGAAAAATACCCGAAATATTACCGGCCGCCCTATAAGTTCGTCCAAACCTTGCAGCGGGTGAAAGATACTGGAGTTAAAGGCATGGTTGTTTTTGCCATTGGCGACGTTATCAATAATGGCTTGTTAGATGAACTCGGGGAATTTTTTGCCCAATAAATGTCGTCGTGAAGGTTTAACTAGATGAATGCTAAGGGCTTTCGTTCGCGGAAGCCCTTAAATTTTAGTGAGTTAGAGCGTTTTGTTCGTAGGGATAGCGTAGGCAAACGACCGCTTTACTGATGCTGCACCTGTATAAAATACACTTGCGCTTGTCGTTAATTTCTAATGAAAACGACAAGCGAACCGCTGCTAATGGCTTCTACTGCTTTAACTTCGGCGTAAAACAACTAAAATTGATATGTCCATTCATCCTGTGAAAACTGCTTCGACGTCAGCTCATCAATCTGGTCAGAGGGAACCGACTCAAGTGGTCCGTTTGCCTCCCAGATTTGCATGAGCCGTTTCTTTAATAGAGAGGCTTCGATGTTGAGATTGGTCAAAAATTCGGCGTGTCGGCGTTGGGCGCGGTAGTCGGGTTGTTTTGACGGCATCGGCAATAAGCGCGTCACGGATTCGATGTCAAATTGCAGCAAGAATGTTCCATGAAAGAGAACATAGCGCTTTTTGCGGCGTTGCGCGTTGCCGGAGCACTTTCGACCGTCAACGGACAAATCAGAAATGCCCTGAATTTGAACATCGCCAGCGACCAATTCTTGTAAAACGGATTTGTGTCGCTCTAGTACATATAGATAAGTACGGTCAATTTTGGCCAGCGGCCCGTCCGGCTCAATCGGCAAGATCAGCGTATAGTTCAGGCAGCCCGGTCCATTGATGACAGAGCCTCCGCCGCTTGTCCGACGTACAATGGGGACATGGTTTTCCCGGCACGCGTCGATGTTGACTTCCAGTTGGACCTTGTTCGATCGGCCCAGGACAACAAACGGCGATTCTGTTTGCCAGAACCGTAAAATCGGCCCGCTATCGTCGCCTTCGCGCATGAGCAACAGCGCTTCGTCGCAGGCGATGGTATGATAGGGTGATGAGAACGAAAGATCGAGAACCTTCATTTGTAAGTTTGCACCTGAGTTTGAGAGTCGTTGTTTAGAATCAAGCCCGGATTCAACTCGCTGTCTAAACCGAACCGGATTTTGAAAACGCAAAATAGCCGTTTACCTGAAACAAAACGTAAAACCAATAGGGAGATACGCCGTGTCTACGGAACCAAAAAACACTCCAGCGTATTCACACGATGACTTGCTGGAGGACAATACTCAAAAAGCGTCTGAGTCAAACCACTGGTTCGACTCGATGGATTATATTTATAGTCACGCCTTGAAGTCAGAAGAACCGCCGCGGCCTTCTTTTTTGATGAATAATTTGATTCGCCGCTTGCGCAAGAACGGCGTCGAAGTGCCCATCACCGTCAGTTCGCCCTATTTCAACACCATCCCCGCGAGCGAACAGCCCGAATACCCTGGCGACCGCGACATCGAACGCCGCATCAAAAGTTTGGTGCGTTGGAACGCGATGGCGATGGTGGTGCAGGCCAACCGCGTGAATGCGGGGCTGGGCGGGCACATCTCGACCTTTGCGTCACTCGCGACGTTGTATGAAGTCGGCTTCAACCACATCTTTCACGCGGGCAACGACAAGCGCATGGCGGACCTGGTTTACTTTCAAGGCCATGCTTCGCCGGGCAATTACTCCCGCGCCTACATGGAATACCGCATCGACGCCAAAAAGTTGCACAACTTCCGCCAGGAACTCGCGGAAGACGGCGGGCTGTCGTCTTACCCACACCCCTACCTGATGCCGGACTTCTGGCAGTTCCCGACGGTCTCAATGGGGCTGGGGCCAATTACGTCAATTTATCATGCGCGCTTTGTGCGCTATATGAAAAGCCGCAACCTCTTGCCCGAAGGCAAAGAAGAACCCCATCTGTTTGCGTTCGTCGGTGACGGCGAGTCGGACGAACCCGAAACCCTGGGCGCGTTAACTCTGGCGGGCCGCGAGTCGCTCGACAATTTGACTTGGATCGTCAACTGCAACCTGCAACGTCTTGACGGCCCGGTGCGCGGCAATGGAAAGATCATTCAAGAACTCGAATCGTTGTTTCGCGGCGCCGGTTGGAACGTCATCAAAGTAATATGGGGTACCGACTGGGACGAGTTGCTCGAAACCGACCATGACGGACTTCTCGCCAAGCGCATGGGTGAAGTGGTTGACGGTGAGTTCCAAAAATATTCGGTAGAACCCGGCAGTTATGCGCGCAAGCATTTCTTCGGCAAATATCCTGAACTGATGGAGCGCGTCAACCATTGGAGCGACGACCGCATTCAAAAATTGCTGCGCGGAGGTCATGATCCCAAAAAAGTCTACACCGCTTATAAATCAGCGTTAGATCACAAAGGCCAGCCCACGGTTATCCTTGCGAAAACCATCAAGGGATACGGCTTAGGCGAGGCGGGCGAAGGCCGCAATATCACCCACCAACAAAAGAAGATGAACGAACGCGAATTGCGTGAATTCCGCGACCGTTTTCAAATTCCCATTGATGATGAAGAAGTCGTCAACGCGCCGTTTTACCGTCCGCCGAAAGACAGCCCTGAATCGCAATATCTGTTGAAACATCGTGAAGCGTTAGGTGGATTTTTGCCCAAGCGCGAAGATAACGCCGAACCGCTCAACACGCCGGGCATGGACTTCTTCAGCGATTTTCTCGGCGGCAGCGGAACCCAGGAAGCCTCAACCACCATGGTGTTTGTCCGCATCCTGACCAAGTTATTGGGCGACAAAGATATTGGCGAAAATGTTGTGCCGATCATCCCTGACGAAGCGCGTACGTTTGGTATGGACGCGCTGTTCCGTCAGATTGGCATTTATTCGTCGAAAGGCCAGTTGTATGAGCCGGTCGATAAAGAGAGCCTCTTGTTTTATCGCGAACAAAAAGACGGTCAGATTTTAGAAGAAGGCATCACCGAAGCCGGTTCGATGGCGTCGTTCGTCGCCGCTGGTTCGGCGTATACCAACCTGGGCCGTCACATGATTCCGTTTTATACCTACTACTCGATGTTTGGCTTCCAGCGCGTCGGCGACTTGATGTGGCTGGCGGGCGACACCCGTTGCCGGGGCTTTTTGATGGGCGCGACCTCAGGCCGCACCACGCTCAACGGCGAGGGCTTGCAGCACCAGGACGGTCACAGCCTCTTGATGGCTTCGACCATTCCAACAATGAAAGCCTACGACCCTGCGTTTGCCTGTGAACTAGCGGTCATCATTCAAGACGGCCTCAAAAGCATGTATCACGACGGCAAAGAGATGTTCTACTACATCACTTTGTATAATGAGAACCACCTGCATTTGCCGATGCCGGAAGGCGCCGAAGAAGGCATTCTCAAAGGATTGTATAAATTCAAAGCGGGCGAGTCGGGAACCCACCAGGCGCATATCCTGGGCAGCGGCCCGATGGTGCATACCGCCTTGAAAGCGCAAGCGATTCTGGCGGAGAAATACGACGTCAAAGCCGACGTGTGGAGCGCGACCAGTTACAAACACCTTCGGACTGATGCGTTGAACACGACGCGATGGAACATGTTGAACCCCGACAAGAAAGCCAAAAAATCGTATCTCGAAACCGTGCTCGAAAACGAGTCGGGCGCGTTTGTTGCGGTTTCAGATAATATGAAGATCGTTGCCGATCAGATTGCGCCGTGGGTGCCGGGTGGTTTAATGACTCTGGGAACCGACGGCTTTGGTCGCAGCGAAACGCGTACGAACTTGCGCCGCTTCTTTGAAATCGACGTCGAGTGCACCGTGGTCGCCACGCTGTATAAACTGGCGGAAATGGGTACCATCGACCGAAAAGTGGTTGCCAAAGCCATCAAAGACTTGGGCGTTGATCCAGACAAAGTGTATCCCGAAATTTTGTAATGACGGAAATTTGAAATAGAGGCGAATGTAAAATATGGATATCCTGCTACCCCCTCTCGCGGAAGGCGCAGACTCAGGCACAGTGGTTTCGATCTTAGTCAAAGTCGGCGACGTGATTAAAGCCGACCAATCTGTGATTGAGATCGAAAACGAAAAAGCAATTGCGCCGATTCCATCCACGTCGGCTGGTACGGTCACAGAAATTTATGTGGCGGAAGGCGATACGGTTTCAGTCGGCCAAAAATTAGTTGCGGTCGGTGAAGGCGGCGCGGCAGCCAAAGATAAATCCGCTGCCAAATCTGAGGCGCCCAAGAAAAAAACATCTCAATCGAAATCGGCCCCCGCCGCGAAGAAAAGCGTACGGACGGATGTCGTCTTGCCTGCGTTGGCCGAAGGCGCTGATTCGGGCACGGTCGTCTCTATCATGGTCAAAGCGGGCGATGCGATTGAAAAAGATCAACCGCTCATTGAGATCGAAAACGAAAAAGCGATTGCGCCCATCCCATCAACGGTTGCGGGCGTTGTGGCTGAGGTTTACGTCAATGAAGGCGACGTGATTAATGAAGGCCAGAAGTTGGTCGCAATTTCGTCAGGCGACGGCTCTGCGCCCGCAGTGACGCAAGAGCGCGAAGCGGCCCCGTCGCCCATTCATACGCCCTATGACGGACAAAAAGTTGAAGACCCCTATCTCAGTTATCGCTATCAGTCGCGCAGCGGATATCCACCGCCGGCCTCGCCCAGTATTCGCAAAATGTCCGCGCAGATTGGTCTGGACCTTTCCCGCGTGCCCGGTTCGGGGCATGGCGGACGCATCCTGATTGAAGATATTCAAACGTACATTCAGTATTTGCAGAACCTGGCAGATTCGCCGCGCCAGGCTGCTCCGGCGGCTTCGAGTGCGCCAAGCGCCGCGCCGTCAAAACCCAAGGCGGAATCCATCGACTTCTCGCAATGGGGCAAAGTGAAATCTGAGCCGATCTCATCGTTGCGAAAAACCATCGGGCGCCGTCTGCAAGACGCGTGGAACACCATCCCGCATGTCTATCAGTTTGATGAAGCCGATATCAGCGACGTCATGGAATTGCGCAAGAAGTATAAAGCGGCCTACGCAAAGAAAGACGCGAGTTTAACGCTCACCAGCGTCACCATTAAAGCCGTCGTCAAAGCGTTAAAAGATTATCCCATCTTCAACGCCAGCCTCGATGAAGTAAAACATGAGATCGTCTATAAAGAGTATTTCCACATTGGCGTCGCTGTGGATACTGAAGCGGGCTTGGTGGTGCCAGTGATTCGCGACGCTGACAAGAAAAGTATTCTGGATATATCCCTCGAATTACAAGAACTCGCCGCCAAAGCGCGCGATCGCAAATTGTCCTCAGAAGAGATGAAGGGCAGTTCGTTCACCATTTCAAACCTGGGCGGTATCGGCGGTACGCACTTTACGCCGATTGTGAACCCGCCGAATACCGCGATATTAGGCGTCGGACGCGGCGCGGTGAAGCCGGTTTATGACGGCAAGAAATTTATTCCGCGCTCATTCATGTCGTTGTGCGTCTCGTATGACCATCGCGTGATTGACGGCGCCGACGGCGCCCGCTTCATCACCTCGCTGGTCGAGGCGATTGAGACGTTTCCTGAAAGCGAAATTAAACTCAGTTCTTCACAGAAGAAATAAGGAACCAAACTGATGAAACCGATTCAAACGGAAATCGTTGTGGTTGGAGGCGGCCCTGGAGGCTACGCGGCTGCGTTTTACGCCGCTGACCGCGGCAAAAAAGTCATCATGATTGAAAAATACAAACGCCTGGGCGGGGTTTGTATGAACCGGGGCTGCATCCCATCCAAGGCCTATCTGCACGCGGCGAAATTGATTGAGGAAGCCAAAGAGTCGTCGTTTCGCGGCGTAACATTCGCCGAACCGAAGATTGACCTCGACAAGTTGCGTGCTTGGAAGGAATCGATCCTTGATAAACTTGCGAAGGGCGTCGAATCGCTGGCGGCCCGCCGTAATGTTCAAGTGATGTATGGGCGCGGATTGTTTGAAGATTCAAATACCTTGCGGGTCGAAACCGACGAAGGCCAGAAGTATGTCAAATTTGAGCAGGCGATTGTCGCCGTTGGTTCGGTGCCGGCGTTGCCCTCGGCGTTTGATTTGGGCAACCCGCGCGTGATGACCTCCGACGAAGCGCTAGAACTTCAAGACATCCCCAAAGATATGCTGATTGTCGGCGGCGGCTATATCGGCATGGAGATGGGCACCGTCTATAAAACCCTGGGCAGCAACATTGTTGTTGTCGAAGCGGTCGATACCATTCTGGCGGGCGCTGACCGTGACTTGATCCGCTATGTGAAAGAACGGGCCGACAAAGAATTCAAAGAAGTGCGCCTTAACGCCAAGGTCACCAATATGGCGACCAGTGGCAAAAAGATTAAAGTCACTATGTCAATCGACGGCGGCAAACCAGTCGAAGAAAAATATGACCGCGTTTTGGTGTCGGTCGGGCGCGCGCCCAACTCAGAAGACATTGGTCTGGAAAATACCAGCGCTACCACGGACCGCAAAGGCTTCATTGAAGTCAGCAAAACCATGCAAACCAAAGACCCGTCGATTTACGCGATTGGCGACGTGGTCGGCGGCGCCATGCTCGCGCACAAAGCCTCCCGTGAAGCGCGCATCGCGGTCGATGTTATCCTCGGCGACGAGAACGCGTTCGAGAATGTGATTGTCCCCGCTGTTGTTTTTACCGACCCTGAACTCGCCTGGTGCGGATTGACCGAGTCGGAAGCTAAAGAGCGCGGCATTGAAGTGCAGATCGCCAAGTTCCCCTGGAGCGCATCGGGTCGCGCATTAACCTTCGACCGCCCCGACGGCATGACCAAACTGATCGTCGAGCCGGAAACTGACCGCGTGTTAGGCGTCGGCATTGCGGGCGTTGGCGCGGGCGACCTCATTAGCGAAGGCGCGTTCGCCATTGAAATGGGCGCCACCGTGCGCGACTTGGCCGAAGTGGTACACCCCCACCCAACATTGTCTGAAACCATCATGGAGTGCGCGGAGAACTTCTACGGCTATTCGACCCATACCTACAGCGCAACCAAGAAAGACTAAACTTGATTGATTCATACTTGCGAACGGCGCATCAATTCGATGCGCCGTTTTTGTTTCTTGCATGGATAAATACACGCAATAGAAACGCAGCGTTCCCAATCAAATAGCGTTTCCATAACCGCCCCGGCTCTTGCGTCATGCGATGCAGCCACTCCAACCCGCAGGCCCTCATCCATTTCGGCGCCCGGGGGATGCGTCCCGAGTAAAAATTAAATAAGCCGCCGACGCCGACTGCGACGCGCGCACCGGTTTTCGCCGCGTGAGTTGTGATCCAGTTTTCTTGTTTGGGAACGCCCATCGCGACCAGCAGAATGTCTGTTTTTGCGTTTCGGATTGTTTCGATAACTTGCGGTGTTTCATTTTCGTCAAAGAAACCATCGTGTACGCCAACGACATTTATTTTTGGATATTGCCTCTCGAGGTTGTACTTCAATTCGTCTGCAACGCCGTGGGCGCCGCCGAGTAAAAATAGTTTGAGATTTGTTTCTTGCAGGGCTTCGCAGAATTGAGGGAACAAGTCTGTCCCGTTTACATTATCAACCAAAGGCGTCTTCATCCATCGCGCCGCGATTTGCATTCCAACGCCGTCTGCATATACCAAAGGCGCCTGTTGCAGAACGCTCCGGTATTCATGGTTGTTTGCTGCGATGTTGACGCAATGCGCGTTCATAAAACAAACCGGCGTCAATCCACTGACGCCGGTTTGTTGGATGATTTGACGAACCGCTTGGTTAAGCGAAACATTTTGAATCGTAACGTCAAACAGATTGATGGTTTGATTGGACTCGTCGTTTTGATTCAATGTGATTGTCCAACGGCTATTGGTTGATGCCGCCGCTGCCGCGCAGCGTAATATCGCCGGAACTGACTAAGCCGTTGCTTTGGTCATACGGCAACCCGCGCACAATGTCGCCGAACCCTGCATTGATTCCCAATATCCCATCCGGGCCAATACCGATCAACACAAATTCGCCTGTATTCAACACACGCAGTCCAGTGATTTTTATGTTCGCTTCAAAAAAAGAGCCGAAGCCGTGATCGGGGCCGGCGCCTTCGGGGTCATTGTCGCCATAGCGGTAGGATTGCGCCCCGGATTCTTGCGGGAAGAACGGATCAATCGGCAGCGAGGCGATATAACTAATCGGGCTGGTGAGCGGGCCTAAGATGTCGAAGGTATTACGCGACTCGAAGTCATTGGCGCCGACCATGTTGAATATTTCTCTTAATCGTGTGTGGCCCCATTCTTGATCATCGTCCCACCAGTCGACCAGAAGCACGTTTCGGTCTGCTTGATTCATCTGTACCGCAGTCGCAGTGGCTTTCATGTCAGCCAGGTTGCGCGCTAACTTTGCGCGAATTTGTGCGTTGAGAAAATTAGGGACGGCAATTGCGGCTAAGATTCCAATGATGGCTACCACAATCAACAATTCAATAAGCGTAAATCCAGACTTGCGCATTAACGTATCCTCCCACATCAATTGAAATAAAGGTCAAAGCAAAAGTGAATTAAACATTTTGTATATACAGATTTTATCATGGGAGAATGATGAAAGATAGAGAAAATGTATAGAGGATAAAAATAGACGAACGCCTGCTTAGAGGAGGCGGCAGGCGCGTTGTTTTCCATAATATTTCTGGTGATATTCTTCGGCGCGCCAGAAAGCGCTCGCTGGTTCGATGGTTGTGACGATGGGGAGTTTAAAGTTGTCCGTTGCGTCCATTTCGGCTTTTGAGGCTTCGGCGGCAACCTGTTGTTCGGGTGTGTGATAAAAAATCGCCGAGCGATATTGCTCGCCCACATCCGGCCCTTGTCGGTTTAACTGCGTTGGGTTATGCGTCGTCCAGAAAATGTTGAGTAGTTGCTCATAGGTGATTATTTCAGGATCAAACTCAACTTGTACGACTTCGGCGTGTCCGGTGGTTCCCGAACAAACGTCCTGGTAGGTCGGGTTGGCGAGATGGCCGCCCATATAACCGCTGACGGCGTCAATCACGCCGTGTACTTTTCGGTATGCGTCTTCGACGCACCAAAAACAACCTTCTCCAAATGTGGCTTTTTCCATCGCAGTGGCTCCTTGTTTGTTTCTTCCATTGTATCGAGGAAATGTGCATCTGAGAAATCAAATTGAAATGAAAAAACGGGACGAATGAATGCTTCGCCCCGTCTGAATGAAGTGCGTCTCATTTGAGTTCATTTCTGCTTGGTTACTGTCGGTCGGCGCCGCCTTTTTTGGCATAGAAGTTTTCGCCGCGATAAATGTCGCCGGGCGAGATCAGCCCGTTGGTAGAATCATAATAACTGCCCGCCAGCCATCCCGCGCCAGCAGGCAAGCCAACATTGGTATATTTTAAGTCGGGGCCGGGGCTGCCGGTTTTCCAGGTCGAACTACCCCACGCTCGATACCAAGGGTGGTTTGATGATTTCGCGCTTCCTTCATAGCCATGAAATACATCCGTCCCATAGTCATAACTTAACGGCCCGTTGGGTCCGCCGATGCGGTGATGCTCTGAGCCTTGTAGAACATCGTCTGCTTGGAACACGTCGGCCAAAATGTTGGGCATGTAGGAGACTGGCGTCGTCAGTAACACATACGAATAGACCCAACCGTGGCTTTGCGTCTCCGTGTCTTGGGGCGGGCGACCATTGTCAACGCGATACATGGTGAGCGCGGTGGCAAGAGTGCGCAGGTCTGACTCAATGCGGGCGAGTTTGGCGCGAATTTGCGCGTTCATAAAATTTGGAACCGCAATCGCCGCCAATATTCCAATAATCGCGACAACAATCAATAATTCAATCAGCGTGAATCCACATTGTTTTTTCATCTTCTACTCCCCAAATCAATAAAAAATATACACCCCGTTATCTTATATATCTGTGTTGGGATGTCAATCGAAATCATTCGCATGAGTGAAGGAAAGGCGATTTGCGGCGCAAAGGCAATCGGGCAAGCATGGTGAAGCGTTGCGTGCGTTACCAAGCAATCGTACATTGTCTGTGCGTAGCTAGTACAATATAGCGAATCATTTAAAGGATTTTCAATGCCAATTCGTTTAGACAATGTGACGAAGACCTACCGTCGCGGTGATGAAGTTGTCATTGCGCTTAACAATGCGTCGTTTGAATTGAGTGATGGAGAAATGGTTGCGATGGTGGGGCCATCCGGCTGCGGAAAATCAACCTGCTTGAATTTAACGGCTGGCGTTGACCTGCCTGACCAAGGCAAGATTTTTATCAATGGAACGGATTTGACGCAAGCGAGCGAAGCCGAATTAACGCGCCATCGGCGTTTTGGCGTGGGGGTGGTGTTTCAGGCGTTTCATTTGCTGCCCCATTTAACGGTTGAAGAAAACGTGGCGCTTCCGCAAGCCATCGCAGGCAGACGCGACCGTGAATGGGTTCGCGAACTGGTCAACCGGGTGGGGTTGACGCACCGCGCCGGACATTACCCCTCCGAACTCTCCGGCGGCGAGCAACAACGCACCGCTGTCGCCCGCGCATTGGCGTTGCGCCCGATGCTGATTGTCGCCGATGAACCAACGGGCAATTTAGATTCGCAGTCCGGTCAACGTGTGTTGGAACTGCTCAACCAATTGAGGCGAGAACAAAACGCGGCGTTATTGCTGGCGACGCATGACGACAACATCGCCGCCGGCGCCGACCGGGTGGTTCGTTTGCAAGACGGCGTCATTGAGGCCATCGAAGCCCGATGATTATACAAGCGTTTTTTCTGCGACCTGTTCGCCGACGACCTGTCCGTTTTTTGTTGACGGCGCTCGGCGTCGCCATCGGCGCGGCGTCCGTTGTCGCGACGGTGCTTGCGTGTCAGGCCGCTGTTCGTTCGATGGAAGAAGACATCAAAGAACTCGCCGGGCGAACCAAATTAGAAATCTCCCGCCCGGGCGATTTAGATGAACAACTGCTTGGAGAGATACGCCATTTCGCGCGCGACGCCGTGTTTGCGCCCGTGTTAGATGAGCGCGTCTTGGTTCCTCAACTTGATGATCTCGTTCGATTTTTTGGATTAGACTTGCTCTCGGACGATTTGGTTCGAGGCCTTGATTGGGACGAGGGCGAGGCGTTCGGCGAAGAACAGTTTACGCAACTCTTACGCGGCGAAGGCGTTATGCTGCCGACGCCCTTAGCGAAACAACTCGCGATTCGCGTAGGCGATTCCATAGAACTCTCGTTGCGAAGCGAACGAATAAAAGTCCCTGTGGCTGGGGTGTTTTCGCCGCCAAGCGGGACGTCGGCCTGGGACCGGGTCATCGTGGCGGATATCGCGTATGCGCAGCAATTGTTCGGGCGCGCCGGACGCATTGACCGCATTGAGTTGATGCCGCGGCGCGGGGTACCCGTCGATGCATTGCGCGCGAGTTTGCGCGAAGCGCTGCCCAATGAATATCGCATCGAACAGCCCGACGACCGCGCGAACCAAACCAACCGCATGGTCAGCGCATTACGATTTAACCTCACAGCCTTGTCGGGCATCTCACTGTTGGTCGGCGGCGTGTTGGTGGCGACTACGTTGTACACGTCTATCGTGCAGCGTCGCTATTGGATCGCCATGCTGCGTTCGTTGGGCGCATCCAAAAGTCAGTTGGCGTTCGCCGTGTTAGCCGAAGCCGCCGCCATTGGCGTGGTCGGCGGTTTGCTTGGGGCGTTGGGCGGGTTCGCTGGCGCACAAGTCGCGCTGGCCAGCGTACGCGCAACTATGTCTGTTTTGGTGCGCGACGCTCCTCAATCAGAAATCGTCTGGCAGCCCTGGTTGCTCTGGCTTGGGGTTGGTCTCGGCGCGGTGACCTCGATGGCGTCTGCGTTCGGCCCTTTGCTCGAAGCCTGGAAAACGCCTCCGCTGCAAGCGTTGAATAGCGAACGCCCTGAGTATCGAAACGCAAAATCCTATCAAAAACCAATGCTGCTCGCAGCGGGATTTATTGTTGCAACGGTTGCGCTTTCGCTGGCGCCGCCAATCTACGATTTGCCCTACGCCGCCTTGGGCGCGTCGCTCGCAATCTTGGCGGCGTTGATCGTATTGATGGGGCCGCTACTCGACGCGAGCGCTGCGCTAGCCCATCGCTTTCGTCGCGGCCCATTTGCGAGCACAATGCAACTCGCTTTTGCCGGGCTGATTGCGGGCCGAAATCGCGCTGCGTGGGCGGCGGGCGCCATCGGCGTTTCGGTCGCGCTCGCAGTCGGCATGTCGATCATGGTGACGTCGTTTCGGCAGACAATCGTAGACTGGACGGAACAGGGATTGCGTTCCGATATTTGGATCCGTTCCGTTTCATCGCAAACCGGGCTTCCATCAGGGCGCTTGTCGCCGGAAGCGCTTTCTATCGTACATACGTTGTTTGACGCCGATCAGATTGACGCCTTTCACATGGGAGAGGCGTTTATTCAGGGTGAAAAAATCATCTTTGCGGCGGGCGAATTTTCTATTGTGCAAAAACGCGGCGGCGTTCCATTTCGCGGCGGGCGTGATTCAAAAGACGTCTTCGCCGAAACGCTGCAAACCCACGGCGCCATCGTCAACGAAGCGTTTTCGCGTAAGTTCGGTGTTGGCGAAGGCGATGTGGTTGAACTGCAAACGCGCGGCGGTTTAATTCAACGCCGCGTCGTAGGCGTGTATTACGATTATTCGAGCCATGAAGGGACCTTGATAATCGACCGCAATGATTTTCTCGAATTGCACCCCGACGATGGCCCGCAAGGCATCGCATTGTTTTTGCCGCCGGACGCGAATTTACCTGCGGCGCGTGAGCGTTTGCGCGAGGCGTTTGCGGGGCGCTGGTTTATCGAAATCTTTTTGAACCGCGAACTCAAACAAGAAATCTTGAAGATTTTTGAACGGACATTCGCTATCACGGCTGCGCTTCAAGCCATCGCGTCGCTGGTCGCGGCGATTGCCGTTGTGATGGTATTGTTCGCGCTGGTGAATGAACGTAAACAGGACCTGTCGCTGCTTCGCATCCTCGGCGCCGCCCGTTGGCAAACCGCCAAACTGGTTTTATGGAAAGCGGGCATTCTCGGCGCCATTGGCGGCGCGGGCGGATTGGCGGCGGGCGCGGTCATCGGCGTGATTCTCGTCAAAGTCGTTAACCTGCAATCGTTTCGCTGGTCGTTGCAATTGATCTGGCCCGTCGGCGATTTGCTGATGTTATACGGCGTGGTGGTGGCCGCTTGCGCGTTGGCGGGAGCGGTCCCTGCATGGGTCGTTGCTAAACGAAATTTGCAATCGGTGATTTGTGATGATGCGTAAATTGTTTTTTCTATTATTACTGAGCGCTGCCTTTGTGAATGCGCAAGAAATGGAATGGAAGAAAATTGTTCCTCCCTTAGAATTTTCCTTTCCGCGCGATCATGGCTCGCATCCTGACTATCGCACCGAATGGTGGTACTTCACCGGGCAAGTCCAAACACGGGAGGGACGCCGCTTTGGCTATCAGTTCACCATTTTCCGCGTTGGCATTCAGGCTGGAGAGAAAAAGGCTGATGAGCCGGATATGGCGCCGCGACAGATATTGGCGGGGCACTTCGCGATTGCGGATATTCAGAATAACGGCTTTCGGTTCGCAGAGCGCTTTCGCCGCATCGGCGCGGGTTTCGCTGACGCGGCGCTGGACGATATGCACGCATGGATCGGCGATTGGGAACTCAAGCGTAATGGGAACGGCGAAGTGAGCATCTCGGCTTTGGATCGAGAGACGGCGATTGGGGTCGAGTTTTCGCTCTCTCCATCAAAGCCGCTGGTGTTTCAAGAAAACGGCGGTTATTCAAAAAAAGGCAGCGAGAGCGGCAACGCTTCCGCCTACCTGAGCTGGACGCGAATGAAAACGGATGGCGTTTTGTCTTTCGATGGAGATGAGTATCCCGTCAGCGGCGCCTCATGGTTTGACCATGAATGGGGTTCATCGCAACTGGGCGAAGGCGTTCAGGGGTGGGACTGGTTTGGTCTGCATCTTGATGATGGTCGCGACCTGATGCTCTACGGTTTGCGTAACAACGATGGTGAATTCATCCCCGAATCGGGTGGGACATTGGTCGACGCGGACGGGACGGCCCATCCACTCACGCGTGACGATTTCACTATGGTTCCATTACAAACCTGGAACAGTCCAATCACTGGCGCGAACTATCCTGTCCGTTGGGAAATTGCGGTTCCAGACAAAAATATTTCGTTTCAAATTCAGCCGATGGTTGATGAAGCCGAAATGAACGCCGTCAGTTCATTGGGCGTGATTTATTGGGAAGGCCCGGTCGAGATGATTGGCAAAACCACCGGGCGCGGTTACATGGAACTTTCCGGCTACGCGACCAATCTGGAAGACCGTTTTTAGGTTCCAAATCAAAGATAAATTACTATAGATATAATTTGCTTGACAAGAGGCCCGCTTCCTGGTTAATTATGGGCAGAGCAGAGAGGAGGTGGTCCACTTTATGTTAGATGACTGTACCTATTGTCGTACGTCGTATAGCTCAGGTGGCTGCGGAGGTGAGGAGGGTTAGTCGGATATCGGGCGGTATATGAGGCCCGGAGCGCCGCACCCTACTCCTGAATCTTGTTTGCGGCGTTGAGGCTCTCCACGCTCTTCAATCCAACCAGTTCACCGTACGGGGGCGATGAAATTCCATCGCCCCCGTTTTACGTTATGATTGAATCAACGAACCGTAATCTGCTGTGTTTTTATTTTGTGCGTAAGATGGTTTGGAGCCTGTTATGACTCAAGTGGATGTGGCTGTCATTGGCGCTGGTCTGGCCGGCTTATGTTGTGCGCGCAAGTTGCATCGTCATGGAATTGATGTTGGCGTCTATGAAGCCTCGGATGAAGTCGGTGGGCGGATACGCACCGATTTGCTAGACGGGTTTATTTTAGATCGTGGGTTTCAAGTGTTTCTGACGTCTTATCCCGAAGCGCAGTCGGTGCTCGATTATAACCTCTTGCAATTACATCCATTTGAACCAGGCGCGATTGTCCGCTATGCCAATGAATTCCATGTGATCGCCGACCCCATGCGAATGGTGAGCAGCGGGTTGCAGACGCTGTTTACTCCGATTGGTTCGTTGTCGGACAAATTTCGTATTGCGTTGTTGCGCGGCGATGTTTGTAATCCGCCGTTGCATTCGCTTTTTTTACGGACCGAACAAACAACCGTTAGCCGATTAAAAGACTTTGGTTTTTCTGACTTGATTATCGAGCGTTTTTTTCGTCCCTTTTTTGGCGGCGTTTTTTTAGAACGCGAACTGTCAACGTCGAGCCGTATGTTTGATTTTTTGTTCCGCATGTTTTCGCAAGGCGACGCCACGTTGCCGCAAGATGGAATGGCGGCGATTCCCAGACAATTGTCGAATGAGATTCCGGCGGACCGAATTCATCTCGAAGCAAAAGTTGAAAAAATTACGGACGCAGGCGTCCGGTTGAAATCCGGGGACGAGATCAAAGCAAAGTCGGTGGTGATTGCAACGGACGGCGCTGATGCGGCGGCGTTGCATTTGAGCGCTTCGCCCAAAGCGTTCCAGTCGGTCCGCTGTTTGTATTTTTCGGCGGACCAATCGCCCGTCAACCGACCGATATTAGTTTTGAACGGGAACGGCGCCGGGCCAATCAACAACATTTGTACGCCAAGCGATATCGCGCCCGGTTATGCGCCAAAAGGGCAGACGTTGATTTCCGTATCCGTCATCGGCCAGCAGGCAATGGACGAAAGTGAATTGTTGCGCTTGGTGCAAAAACAACTCAAAGAATGGTATGGCAGCGTAACGGAAACTTGGCGGTATTTATTATCCTATTCAATTGACCGGGCCTTGCCCAAACAAATGCCGCCTGCCTTGCATATGCCGCAACGCCCCGTGCGAGTGCGACCCGGGTTATATATTTGCGGAGACCATATTGATAACGCGTCCATCAACGGCGCGATGGTTTCAGGCCGCCGCGCCGCCGAAGCGCTGATTGAAGATTTGTCGAATTAGAAGCCATCTCAAAAACAAATGTTGCGATTGAAATTCTGGCCTATCAATAATTAAAAAACCCATGCCTTTCGCAGCGAACGATTCGGTATTACTGAGAGTTACTATTCTAATTCACTCGACGGCGCTTCGATGTATCCTGCAAAGCGCCCCATCCAATACGGCAACAGCCAGAACACTCCGCTGCTTTCCAGGCGGCCTTCGGCGTCGCTGAAATCGCCTGAAACCACCGTCCAGGGATTTTTATCCCAGCGCATGACGCCGCGTTCGCTGGGCGGCAACATGCGGTCGAGTTGGAGCGGGTCGAGCATCGGGCTTCGTACGAGTTGAACGTCTTCACGCTTGGAACTGTCAATATGCCATTGGCGCAAATCAAGCGGCTGGTCGCGCAGGAAGAAAATATTTTCATCCAGTTGGCAGTCGCCGCTCGTCAGCATACCAAAGGTGAAGTTGAAGAACGGGTCCATTTCGTTCGCCACAGTACGGTAGGCCCAGGTATAGCCTTCGCGATAGATGGCTTTCAATTCGGGATCGGTTTCGTACTTCATTAACGCGGGGACGACCATGGTCATCAGGTCGTCATCAATGTGGGTGCGCTCAGAGCGACCGTAGGTTTTTGGGCGACGCGCCAATTCGGCGTATCCGTGTTTTTTAATGAATTTCTCATATTCGCGTTGATATTTTTTGTCGCCGGTGATGTGGTAGGTCGCTTTGAGATACGACAAAATTTCAAATGCATTGATGGGCGCTTCCGAACGCCAGTCGGGATCATGCAGTAAAATCTCCGGCGCCCAAACGCCCCAGCGGGTATGCTCGCCGTCGGTATCGCGCAACACGTAGCCGCCGTCGATAATGTAATCCATGATTTTGCGCACCAGTTTTTCGACGCGCACTTTGCGTTCGGCGTCGGCGCAGAGGTCGTAGTACATCAGGTAGGTATAAAAATGCCCGGTGATTTCGTCAGAACTGGTGTCGCCTTTCCAGAGCCACTTACCGTCTTTGGAGGGGCGCCATCTCACTTCGACGGGCTTGAATCGCGGGTCGGAGACGCGGCGCTCAATGGCTTCTTGTTCGGAGTACGTCCGGTTGGCGTCCGCCATGTGCGTCCAGTCGCCGGGGATGATGGTGCGGGCGACGAAGCCGTCAGTTTCGGTGACGGTTTGCAGATATTCAAGCGCGTCATAGGCTCGGTCGGCTTTGTCTTTTGCATCCGGGTCGCCAGTGACGGCGTAACGCAGCGCCTCCATGACCAGATAGATTCCGGTGTAACTGCCGTCGTTGTCGTCGTCGCGCGGTTCCCACTTCGACAGATCGTTGGGATCGGGGAAATAGCATTTTTCCACGAACCAGGGTTCGCGCACATGGCGCTTCATGCAAATCTCGTAGTAATACTGCGCTTTGTCGGCGAGAGTCATCTTCTTGCGTTTAATGGCGCTGACGCCTGCGCGGGTCGCAACCCAGGCGGCGCCTTCCTTATCAAATGCAACGTCGCGTACGTCGTCGCTGAGCAGCCAGCGCTTGCTATGGCGCAGCGACCAGGTCTCGCCGTCGTAGCGGGCGACGCCTAGCCCAGTCCCGATCCATACCCGCCCATCGGGGCCGACATCGAGTGAGCGAACATCAAAGTAGGGCAGGCCGTCTTCGGCGGTGAGCGTGTCCACGCGCGTCCCGTTTTCATAAATATCCACACCGCCATATTCGCCAATCCAAAGCCGTCCGTCCGGCGCGAAACAAACGGCGTTAACTTCGGTTGAAAACAAATCGTCTGTTCCAAAAATGCGGCGGACGCCGTAAGACGCTTTGCGGACCAGCTCCATTCCGGTTGCGATCCAAACATCGCCGTTGGGCGCCAGCGCGGCGTCGCGCAGGTTGCCTGACCATTCGCGGTTGATTTTTTTCCAGCGTTGTCCGGTGCGCTCCCAGGCTGAATCCGGCCCCAGCGCGAGCAAGCCTTGCTTGGTTGCGCACACGACGGATATCGGATCGTCAAAGGCGTCGATCTTTTTTGCATCGGTCCCAGTGATTTCAAACAACCCGTTCCAGGCTGACGCCCAGAGGGTTCCCGATTGATCTAAGGCTAAATCATAAAAAGAGCCGCTTGCTGCTTGCTTCCAGGCTTCGTTCTCTAGATAGAACAACCCGTCAGTGGTCGCCGCCCACACGCGGTCTTGCCCGTCAACTTCAACCGCGCGGACATCGTTCGCTTCTCCTGAGAGGGGATAGGGCTGGTGGTATTCCTGCCAGAAAGGAAGGTCAGGAGCAGCGGCGAATGAAGTGAATATACAAAATGCTGCTATCAGTGGAGTAACCCATGCGATTGAATTGCGAACCATTTCAAACATCCCTTCAAAAATAAAGCCGTCGCCTGCGTGTGTTAACAATAGAAATTTCGCGCATGATGGTTTATAAAAAACAAGCAGTTCAGTCTATTCTATTTTGAGGAATCTGTGAAACGATGAAACCGACCCTTTTTCATGTTGCTTTTCTTTTAATCGCCGCCTCTCTGTTTGCATCAGCGCAAGACGCGCCTGAAAAGACCATATTCCAAACCGCGTCGCATTGGCGGGCGGAGATGGATATCCGTTCGGACGTCGCCGTCATCTATGGAATGAACGAGTCGTTTTCTGAACGGGCAAAAAGTTGGCAAGACCGAGGCTACGGCATTCAATTTATGACCGGCGTCGCCTGGGGCGGATATCAAGATTACATCGAAGGCCGCTTTGACGGCAAAACTCACCACGACGAAGGACAGGTCGAGCGCGACGGGACGCGCATCATGCACGGCGCGACGGTTCCGTATATGGTGCCGACCCCGAGTTATATCGAATATCTCAAAACGCTCATCAAACGCGCCATCGACGGCGGCGCCAAAGCGATCTTTTTAGAGGAACCCGAGTTTTGGAACCGGGGCGGATACAGCGATGGCTTTAAGCGCGAATGGAAAGCTTATTACGGCGAAGACTGGCAGGCGCAGCATTCCACTCCTGACGCCGCTTACCGTTCGGCGAAATTAAAATATCATCTCTATTTTCGCGCGTTGAAAGAACTCTTCCTTTATGCGAAAGACTATAGCGAGTCAAAAGGCGAACGGGTGCGCTGTTATGTGCCGACCCATACGCTGATTAATTATTCCGCCTGGAGCATCGTCAGCCCCGAAGCGAACCTGGCCAACCTGCCCGGCATGGACGGCTACATCGCTCAGGTGTGGACAGGCACCGCGCGTACGCCGACTTTTTTTCATGGCATTGAACGCGAACGCACCTTTGAAAACGCGTTTCTTGAATACGGCTCCATGTTGGCGATGACCCAGCCCACCGGGCGCCGCGTTTACTTTTTGACGGACCCGATCGAAGACAATCCCAATCACTCCTGGGAAGATTACAAACTCAATTACGAAGCGACCTTCACCGCGCAGTTGTTGCATCCGGCGGTTGACCACTACGAAGTGATGCCGTGGCCTAACCGTATTTTCTTTGGCAAATATCAGGTCGGCGGCAGCAGCGAACGCCAACCCATCCCGCCTGATTATGCAACGGAGATTCAAGTTCTCATCAATGCGCTCAATGATATGCCCAAATCGGACAACCGCGTCACGGGCGCGAAGGGCATCGGCGTCTTATTGTCAGATTCAATGATGTTCCAGCGTTTCCCGACGTTTAAAGACTATCAAGACCCGCGTCTTTCTAATTTGTACGGCATGGCGTTGCCGCTGGTGAAGCGCGGCGTCCCCGTGCAACTGGTGCAGATGGAAAACCTCTTGCAGCCGGATGTGTTGAAAGACGTTCGCGTGTTGGTGATGAGTTACGCCAACATGAAGCCGCTCAGCCCTTCGTATCATCAAGCGTTGGCGCAGTGGGTGCAACAGGGCGGAATGCTGCTCTTCGCGGGGCGCGACGACGACCCCTATCAAACCGTGCGCGAATGGTGGAACCAGGACGGCGCTGAATTTGCCGCTCCCAGCGTTCACCTGTTCCAGCAAATGGGCGTCATTCAGCCCAACGCCGAAGGCCGTTACCCCGTCGGCAAAGGCACGCTGTCGATCATACGCCAGAACCCCAAAGAATTTGCGATGGCGAAAGACGGCGGCGAACGCATGGTGAGCGAAGTTCAGCGATTGTATGGAACGCCGATTCTTCAAAAGAATTATCTCGCGTTGCGGCGAGGGCCGTATTTTATTGTTTCGGTGATGCAGGAAAGCGTTAGTAATGAGCCGTTTCTCGTTCAAGGCCCCGTCATTGATTTGTATGATCCGCAGTTGCCTGTATTGTTAGACAAAGAACTCAAGCCAGGCCAGCGGGGACTGTTTTATCAACTGGTTCTCGCGCCGGATGCGCCCTGCGTGTTGGCTGCCGCCTCGCGCGCGTATCAGGAAACCAAGACGGATGCGGGCTATTCATTCGTGATGAAAGGCCCGTTAAATATCAACGGCGTTGCTCGCGTATTGTTGCCTTCGCAGCCGAAATCCATCAACGCAAACGTAAACGGCGAAGCGGTCGATCTCAAATATGAATGGAATGCTCCGACGAAAACCTTGCTGTTACGCTATGCGAATTCGCCGGAGGGCGTATCGTTTGAAATCAAATATTAGTGCAAGAAACTTCATGCGGAATTTGGGAGAGTAAGACAATGCTTCGAAACGTATTTCTTCTGACGGGTATTTATTTAACTTTAGCTGCAGCGTCCGTTAGGTCGGAAGCCGCGTTTCAGGCGGTCCCGTTCGACCAGGTAGAAATCGACGATGCCTTCTGGACGCCGCGCCTGCAAGCGAATCATGACTCGACCGTTCCCCATGTGTTGGACTGGTGCGAACGCACCGGACGCATCAGTAATTTCGCTAAAGCGGCGGGGCTGGAAGACGGCGAGTTTGAGGGCATCTATTTCAACGATTCGGATGTGTATAAAGCCATCGAAGGCGCCGCACATGCGCTGGCCTTAAAGCCTGACCCGCAACTTGAAGCGCGTGTTGACAAAATGATTGATACCATCGCCTCCGCGCAGCAGGACGACGGCTATTTGAATTCGTATTACATCCTGGTTGAGCCGGATCTTAAATGGACCAACCTGCGCGACAAGCATGAACTCTATTGCGCCGGACATTTGATCGAAGCCGGAGTTGCGTATTATCAAGCAACCCAAAAACGCAAACTGTTAGACGTCGCCATTCGATTCACTGACTTGATTGATTCAATCTTCGGCCCCGACCAGCGACGCGACGTGCCCGGACACGAAGAAATTGAACTTGCGCTGGTGAAGTTATATAAACTGACTGGCGAGCAGCGCTACCTCGACCTCGCTGAATTTTTTGTCGAAGAACGTGGTCATACCGAAGGCCGGGAACCGCAGGAGTATTACGCCCAAGACCATCTGCCTGTGCGCGAGCAAAGCGAAGTCAACGGACATGCGGTGCGGGCGATGTACTTGTTCTGCGGCGTGGCTGACCTTGCTGCGATCAAGGGCGACCAAGGCTATTACGGCGCCATGCAGCGTATATGGGACGATCTCGCCCTACGCAAAATGTACGTCACCGGCGGCATCGGCGTGACCGGACACGGCGAGGGCTTTTCCAGCGGTTACGATCTACCTAACGAGCGTTCCTATTCTGAAACCTGCGCTTCTATCGCGCTGGCGATGTACAACGAGCGCCTCACCCAACTTCACGCCGATTCTCGCTTCGCTGACTTATGGGAGCGCGTCGTCTATAACGGCGTCCTGGCGGGTGTCTCGCTAGACGGCAGCCTGTTTAACTACCGTAATCCTATGTCAACTTACGGCGCGAATGGTTATCACCCCGGCGGCGTCAATGCAGACCCCAACCATAAGCACCATCGACAGGACTGGTACGCCTGCGCCTGCTGTCCGCCCAACGTGGCGCGGTTTATTCCCCAGATTGGCGGTGCGATCTACGGCGTCGGGCGCGACGGCGTCTATATCAATCAGTACATCGGCAGCCGTACGCAAGTTGACGTGAATGGACAAACCGTCGCACTGAGCATCACATCAGAAATGCCCTGGCAAGGCGCCATGACGCTTGCGGTTGATCCAGAACGAACGGCGGAGTTTTCCGTGTCGATCCGTCTGCCCGAATGGTGCGACGCGCCGGAGATCAAAGTAAACCGCAGCCATGTTTCTTATAATGAACACAACGGCTATGCGAAAATTCATCGCACCTGGAAACGCGGCGATAAAGTCGAAGTCTTAATGCCGATGGCGGTGCGGCGAATTCAAGCGCACCCATTCGTTGCGTCCAACACGGGGCGCGTCGCATTGCAGCGCGGCCCGATGATTTATTGCCTGGAAGAAATGGACAATGAGGTCGGCGTCCATCACCTGTCTTTGCCGCGTCATGCGCAAGTCGCCGCTGAGTTTCGCCCAAATTTATTGGGTGGAGTCACCGTACTCAAAGGCTCCGCGCAGTTTCGCACTTTAGATGGCTGGAGCGAGCATTTGTATCGTCCTGCGCGTGAATATGATGACGCAACTTTCGTTGCGGTACCGTATTATTCGTGGGACAATCGCGTCTCCGGCGCGATGACGGTGTGGCTGCCCGAGCATCCCGCACTGGCGCCGTCTATGACCATCGCCAGCGAGAGCAAAACGTCTTCTTCGCATCTACAAGGAGACAATATTCTGTCAGCGCTCAATGACCAGATTGAACCAAAGGCTTCAAATGATACGTCCGTCCCGCGCTTTACCTGGTGGGACCATAAAGGAACGCTCGAATGGGCGCAGTTTGATTTCGCCGATACGGAAATCGTTTCTTCCATCGAGGTCTATTGGTTTGATGATAGTGGAGAAGGCGGCTGCCGCGTCCCGGCGTTTTGGCGGTTGTATTACCGCGACGGCGACGAGTGGGTTCCTGCGCCGTTCGTCAGCGACTATGGGACAGAGTTGAACCGCTTCAATCGAGTTGATTTTGGTCCGGTTGAAACCGATGCATTGCGCATCGAAGCGCAGTTGCAGCCCAAGTCCAGCGCGGGCGTTTTAGAATGGCGGGTGTGGGCGCGAGGCGATGAATAAATCGCGAACAAAGAGGAGCGGATGATGTCAATTCAAGTGAAAGCAAAAAGCGACGTTGAGTTCGACGTGACTGTCGCCGCGTCGTCGACAACCACGCATACGGTGACGCTAGACGACGCTTATTATCAAAAGTTAACGGGCGGCTCTATTACCAAAGAAGCGTTAATTGAAGCGTCGTTTGAGTTTTTATTAGAACGGGAACCGAACACCAGCATCTTAAGCAAATTTGACTTGCCGTTGATTCAACATTACTTTTCGGAATATGAAAGTACGATAAAAACCCAATCGAATTAGGCGGCGAAACGGTGATCTTAAATCAGGATAACTGGCTGGAATTTCAGCAGCGGGTTCGTAAATTGCAGCCGCAGGATCGCGCACAGTGGGGAAGCATGACGCCAGCAAAAATGCTGGCGCATTTGACTTTCTTTTTCGAGTCCGCGCTGGGCAAGTTTGACGTGAAAGACGAAAGTACATTTTTCAGCCGTAACGTCATTTTATTTCTCTTGCTCTATGTTATGCCCGGTTTCCCTAAAAATGTGAAAGCGCCGGAAATGATTACGCCAGAGCCGGATTCAGATTTCGAAGCGGAACGCGCCAAGTTTGAGCGCTTGGCGCAAGCGTTTATTGATCTGACAAACAAAGAGCCCAACCGCGTCATCTCCCACATGTTTTTCGGGCCGATGACGCTACGAACGAATAGCCGGCTTTTAGGATTACACATCAACCATCATTTTAAGCAATTTAATATTTGATCAAAGCAAGCGCTTTGTGATTGTGAATGCTTGTTGGGGGTTCGTTTGCGTGATTTGTTTTATCTCGTCGTCTGTGAAACCAATGTCTTTCAATGCAGGAAGCAGCGCCGTGAAGATGGCGTCAAACGGGCGAAAATCGCCGCCGTTTTCCTGCCCGGGCGAATACCAGCCCGCGTCGTGAGACAGATGTAAGTTGGACAGTGCGCCTTGTTGTTTGTATTGAAGGATGCGGGCAATGTCTTTTTCCATCGAGTTATGATTGACTTTGTCATACGAGACCCAAACGCCGAAGTCGACGGCTTGCATTAGCAAATCCATATCTTGTTCATTTTGGGCGTGTACCCAAACCAGCGCATCGCCGCGAACGCCTTCTTCTTTTAGAATGCGCATCTCATCCGCAATCGCGCCGTTGCCGCCCGAATGACACGCGATTGCCAGCCCGGTCTCTTTGTGAGTAAGGCAGGCGGCGCGTACGAGCTTCTGGTCAATCTCGTTGAGTGGACCGTTTTTCACGCCGATTTTAATAAAGCCCGGTTTGACGCCTGTTCCGTCTATGCCTTCTTCAGATTCTTGCGTCCATCGTTTTGCGAGTTGGTCCGCCGTTTCGCTGCGGGCATAGTCGGGCACAAATTGTTCATTGGCGGCGGCGTAAAGGCCGGTGTTCGTCAAAATGTTTAATCCTGATTCCTTTGAAAGCCTTTTCAATAACGCCGGGTCGCGTCCAATAAAATTCGGTGAGCATTCTACCAACGTCTTGCAACCGAGTTGTTTCAGTTGTTCCAAATGGGGAAGTACCACCGGACAAACTTCATCGGAGTTCCAACGGTGTTTTCCGGTTTTTTTCCAGCCGATAAAATCCACCAGCACATGTTCGTGCGGTAGGGTAACTCCCATTTCGCCGGGTTGAATCGGGCCGAGAACCGTCATAACAACGTCAACCGTTTCAGCGCTTCTTGCAGATGGAAGTGGATACAATAAACCTGCTGCCAATCCCTTTATTAGTGACCGTCGATTTATCTTAAAGTTTTTCATAGATTCACTCCAGAAATTCTTTTATACTTCTATGTAAGATAGCGTACCACGCTGCACATGCTCTTGCTATATCGAAGTCATTTACTTGCAATCTGGTTAATTTTAGATTTGGGGAGAAGATATCATGTCAGCGAAGAATTCGATTTCACGCCGTTCTTTTGTCGCTTTGTCCGCCGTTGCCGCAACCGCATTTGCGCCCGAGAAAGCGCGCGCGCAAGAGAGCGTCCGCTTGGGCGGGCCAGTATTTGAATCTTACAACTCGCCGGAAGAATGGACGAAGGCAGTAAAAGCGTTAGGATATTCCGCAGCCTATTGTCCTGTCGGCGCCGATGCGGGCGACGCGCTCATTGCAGAATACAAGCAGGCGGCGCATGAAGCCGACATAACAATTGCTGAAGTCGGCGCGTGGTCAAACCCGATTGATCCTGACTCGAAAAAACGCGCGGCTGCGATTGATAAATGCAAAACGCAATTAGAACTCGCAGAAAAAATTGGCGCGCGTTGTTGCGTTAACATCAGCGGCTCGTTGAATCCAGAGAAATGGGACAGCCACCACCCCAAAAATTTGCGCAGCGCGACGTTGAATCTAATTATTAAAACGACGCGGGAAATCATCGACGCGGTGAATCCGCAAGTGACGTACTTCACGCTTGAAACTATGCCGTGGGCGATCCCTGATTCGACGGAATCTTACATGACACTATTGGAACGCATGAAGCGCGACCGATTTGCGGCGCATTATGATCCCGTCAATATTATCAACAGTCCGAGACGCTACTATAACAACGCAAAAATCATCTCAGACGCTTTTAGCGCTTTCGGAAATCAGATTCGCAGCTGCCATGCGAAAGACATCAAAATGTCGGACGCATTTACGGTTCATTTGGATGAAGTGCGGCCCGGCTTGGGCAATCTGGATTACGGCGTGTTTCTCAAAGAACTCAGCCGCTATCCTGACGCGCCGCTGATGTTAGAGCACTTGCCCAACGCGGAAGAGTATAAGCAAGCCGCAGATTACGTTCGCGCAAAAGCGGATGAAGTCGGCGTCGCGTTGCATGGTTAGGGAATCTTGAACTGTTTGTTTACAATGTTGAGGATCATCATCACTGATTCGCTTTCATCCAGGGAGTTATTATGGTCCGCACATTGTACTTTGTTGCCGCGCTGTTGTTTTGCCAAACCCTTTATGCCGAAGAGTTGGCTCCATTCAGTTGGGAATGGAGCCAAAACCCTGCCTCGCCCGTCAACCTGTCAAATCGCCTTGACGCTCCAGCAGGCAAGGATGGGTTCATTCGAATTGAGGACGGGCATTTTGTTCGGCCAAATGGCAAACGTTTGAAAATATGGGGAATCAATGTTTCAGCAAATGCGTGTTTTCCAGAAAAAGAACACGCGGCGGAATTTGCGGATTACATAGCGCGTTTTGGAATCAATGGCGTACGTTTTCATTTTATGGATAGCCCTTGGACAAAATTTCTCGAAGGCGATCCAGATACGTCGCAAACCTTCAATGCAGACTTGTTCGACCGCTTCGACTATTTTATTTATCAACTCAAGCAACAAGGAATCTACATCAATCTCAATCTCAACGTTGCGCGTCGGTTTAAAGAAGGAGACGGCGTACGCGAGGCGGAATATTTGGGCTTCGCCAAAGGGGCAACTTACTTTGATGAGAGATTGATTGAGTTGCAAAAAGACTACGCCCAAAAATTGTTGACGCATATCAACCCGTATACGAAAACCGAATACCGCAATGAACCCGCTGTGAACATCGTCGAGATCGTCAATGAAAACTCGCTGGTTGAATATTGGGCGGCGGGCCGCTTGAAAGGCGAAAATACAACAAAGAACCCTGGTACATGGACGGACATCCCGCCGTCGTACGCGAAGCAATTAAATGAACAATTCAACCAGTGGTTTGCGAAGAATGTATCTACAGCAGAGCAGGAGCAAATTCGCATAGAAGCGGGCGTCGGCGACGGCGAGGCGCTTCCCCGTTTAGTTCCAGAGCAATTCAAGATCGCGTCCACATTGCGCTTCCGTACGGAAGCGCGGTTTTATGTCGAGACAGAAAAACGGTTTTTTCAAATGATGTACGCATTTCTCAAAAACGAACTTGGGGTAAAAGCGCACATCGTCGGTTCGTCTGACCATAACCACTACAAATCCGGCTATGCGCATCTCAGCGCGAATGCGTTGTTAGAGGTCGTCGATAGCCATGTCTATTGGCAACACCCGAATTACAAAGAAGGCCGCGTTGACGGTAGAGGCGCGTTTGAGATTGAGAATACGCCAATGGTGAATAATCCCTACTTTTCAACGCCGGTGCAATTGTCGCGCGCGGCGATTGAAGGTAAGCCCTTTACTGTTTCTGAAACCAACCACCCGTATCCAAATGAATATGCTTGTGAGGGCATTCCAATCTTGGCGGCGTATGCGGCCTTACAAGATTGGGACGGCATTTATTTTTATACATTCGATCATGCGCCGCCTAGCCAATGGAAACCCGAAATGCGCGGGCATTTTGACATTCGCCCTGATGCAGTAAAAATGGCGAACCTGGCTGCCAGCGCGTTTTTGTTTATGCGCGGCGACATAGCGCCAGCCGACAAGACCGTACTGCGGTCGTATTCGGCGCCGTACGTGTTAGACAGCATTCGTATGCCATCGAGCGAACGCCCCTATTTTACGCCGGGTTTTGATTTGTCTGTTCCATTGCGCTATCGAACGCGCGTTTTGAGTTTGAGCGGAGAACAATCAACCTATCTGGAATCAGAAAGGCCGTCTCTGATTTTTGATGATGAAAAGCAACTGACTTGGAATATTCAAAACCCCAATCAAGGCGCCGTATCAATCAATACAGAAATGACGCAAGGCGTGGTTGGATATATTCGTTCGAGTGAGCAACCATTACAGAACTTGAGTTTGAATATCGAGAATGACTTTGCGTCTGTGCTGTGTGTTTCTCTCGATAATCGTCCGATTGAATTGTCGCGTAGCATGATGCTGGCGGCAACCGCAAAAGCGCATAACGCAGATACCAAATGGAATAAAGAACATACATCACTCCAGTCGTGGGGAAGACAACCGCTTTTAACAGAATCGGTACGGGGTACGGTCGTGCTGAAAGGGTTGAAAAACGCCCGCCAGGTGAAGGTGTATCCCATTGCTCCAAACGGTGCGCCTGCAAACGGTGCGATTTCTGCGCAACAAACACAAGACGGCTGGTCGTTCTCAATTGGCGAAACGGCGTGCGTCATGTAATTGGATTGAAGTCCAGTAGGCTTACAGCCAATTGGCGCTGGTCGATTGCCTGCCGCCTGCGCGTTCGCGATACCAACGCGGCTGCCAGGCGCCGCCCGCGCGGACAATGTCGCCAAAACTGACGACGCCGTTGGTCGAGTCGTAAAACTCAAACTCGGCGTTATGGCTGGGGTATTGGGTTGAATTAAAGTTGTCGTATTGATCGGGGCCAAGCGACTCCATGATATAGATGTTGCGCGGGACGGCTGAGCTTCCGCGCGGCCAGGAGGCGGTGTTGAATTCATACACCAAGTCCCAATCGTTGCCGCGCGAGTTCTCATATTTCTTCGCGAACGGATCAACCAGCACCTGATTAAGATACGCAATCGGCGACGTCAGTTTGGTGGAACCCAAGTTGGCGTTATCGCTGTGCGATGAGGGCGGATAGCCGTTGTTGTCGAGAAAATACTGCTCAATGGCGTTTTCCAGCGCTTTTTGGTCGGCGTGAACCCGGGCGATGTTGGCTCGCACCTGCGCGTTCAAAAAATTCGGGACCGCAATCGCCGCCAGGATGCCGATGATGGCGACCACGATTAACAACTCAATCAACGTAAATGCTGCAACGCACGGTTTCATGCTGCGTATCATAAACCAATGCGCCCAGATTCCTAGAAGCTATCTCAAAAGTAATGAGAACGAAACGGGATTCCGGCAGATCAATAATTGACAAGCCTATTCAGGCATGGGTGCAACTCTGGGAGCGCCTGTGCAAAAGAGCCTGAAAGCCCGCACTGAAGCGAGCAGAGTTGTACCCATGTTACACCCAGCGAAAGGTCAAGTAGATTTGAGATTGCTTCTAACTATTCAATCGTTTCGATTTCTTCTTGAATTTCAATGCGGCGCAGTTTGAGCGCTGCAAATACGTCGCTGGGATTAAACACCTTCTCAGGAATCAACGCCCCTTCGCCTTGCGTTTTGCCCTGGGCGATCAGTTGCGCGCCGATGCCCATCGGGATGCCCACGCAGCGCGTATATGAACGCAGTTTCTCCCAGCCCGGCTCTGAGCCGTCCGATGATGGGTGAGTGTGGGTCAGGGTGTGGCGTTTCTTCTGCCCGTCTTTGACGCCCTCGACTTCAATGTGCAGCGCATAGCCGTAGAGTTGGGTGTTTTGCCCTTCTTCTGACTGAATCAAATATTCCGCGATGGCGCCCATGATGCCAAACTCGGCGCCGTTGAGTTTGATTTTGTCATTGCGCATGAATCCGTAGTCGTACAGCGCTTTGATGAGCGCCATGTTTTGCGGCGGCCATGTGCCGCGCACTTCAATCAGGCGTACGCCTTTTGGTTTCAGGAACTCCGCCAGGGTTTGGGTTTCGGAGTGGGGGATGATGTATTGCGTATGCGTGCCATAGGGTTCGGGCAGAGTGATCTCGCGCGGATGGGCGAAGGGCGGTACCTGCTTGAATTCGCCGTTTTCAAACACCATACGGCCCGGCAACGCAGGGTCGTATTCGTAGGTCGTGGTCTCGGCAATCGAGGCCGAAAAGGCAATCGGACGAAAGGCGCCGTGGCTGACGCGCACGGTATCGACAGTGTCGAACTGGTTCGCTGCGTGTACCGCCATCATGTTGGTTGTGCCCGGCGTCATGCCAAAACCCGGGACGCACACCTTGCCGTTCTTGCGAAAAATCTCGTCGTACTTATATTCATCGCCGAAGCCGTTGAGGTTGATTCCGTTCGCGCCCGCTTCGGCAATGCAGGAGGTCGATAGGTCGTTAAGCGAGATGGTGGTGCCGTCCATGACAATGTCGTAGCCCGTCATGGCTTTGACGGCTTGGGCTTTGTCGCGCAAATTCACTTTCACAAAATCGACGCGCGGATCGTTGAGCCATGCGACGGTTTCTTGGCCTGCGGCTTCGTTGATGTCGCCGATGGTGAGGCGTTCAAAGTCCGCAAACTCGACCCAATCCAATGCTGCTTCCCGACAGATTTTTCCCGCGCCGCCTAAACAAAATACTTTCATGTTTTTTCAGCCTTTATGATGATAGGTTTCTTTTTTTTCGGATTTTGGTTCTAAAGCGGGGTTCGACATCATAATTTTAAACCGGTACCGATCGGCTCGAAATGTTTCAAGGTTAAAGGAAAACGGCGCGCCGTCTTCGTCAAACTCAACCGACTCCACTTTCATAATCGGCGTCCGCTCGCGAATGTTCAAAATTTCGCTGGCCTCTTCATCGGCAGACAACACTTCTAATTCGTGCGTCATTTGAAACGGAGTCAAGCCGTATTCATTTCGCATGACGTACACCAGCGAGCGCCCGGTGAGGTCTTCTTTTAATAAATCCGGGCAGCGTGAGTAGGGAAAATAGGTTGAATATACGCTGATGGGAACTTCATGCAGATGCCGGATGCGCGAAATGAGAATGACCTTTTCGACCGTCCAAGGGAGTTGTAATTTTTCGCGCACCAAATTAGTGGGCGGGACGAGTTCCTGCGTCAGCAATGTATAGGTGATGGTTTTTCCGCCGCGAAAAAAAATTTGGTTGTCGTGCGGCAGGGCGAAAATCGGTTCGACTTCTTTCGGAGGGCACACGATAGTCCGGCGCCCTTGTTGTTTTTCGAGTAGACCTTCAATTTCGAGCGCATTGATCGCCTGGCGGACGGTCATGCGCGATGTTTGGAAACGGGCGGCCAGTTCTTGTTCGGGCGGCATCTCCGAATAGGGAGTCCGCTGACCGCTAAAGATTTCCTGCCGCAAAGTGTCACGGATTTGGCGGTGCAGCGGCAAGCGCTCTTTGTCGGAGTTTTCGACTAATGGCTTATTTTGTTTTGACTTTGGCTTGTTTTTTTGATTGTTCATAACCGGTCTTCAGAGTTATAAGTTCTTGTAGCGTTTTCAATTATAGCCTGCTTTGTTTGATTTGTGTTAGATGTCTAGACAAGATTAATATAATTTTTACGGTTCCCTAATCATATCCTAATGATGAATACGTATTTTTTCTCTTGCAATCCATGCCGATTTTGTTTAGAATCGAATTTGTTACCCATCTCTGAGTTTGTTCTTTTCTGAAAAGTAGTGAAAAATATGTCTAGACAAGGTGTGTGAATGTGTCTTGATAAGGGTGTGGATATGACGAAACGTCAGCATGTAAGCGCATTTACTTTGATTGAACTTCTCATTGTTGTCGCCATCATCGGTATTTTGGCGGCGATTGCCGTGCCCAATTTTATGAATGCCCGGGTGCGCGCCACCATCGCCCGCGTTCAGGGAGATATCAAAGCGCTCTCCACGGCTGTCGAAATGTACGCGCTCGATCATGGAGCCTATCCTGACGATGGACAAGTCACTGGTATTCCCTGGTGGATGAACAATCGTCTTCTTACCACACCGATTTCATATATTGGTACAATTCCCAAAGACCCCTTCTTAAATAATTCAGAAGCCGGCGACAGCACCAACGGCCATCGCGAATATTGGTATGTTTCGTATGATGGATACGGGGTACTGCGCTCGACAGGCCGACCACAAAGCGTAGGCGGGCGAAGCAACGTGCGGTTATTTGATCCACCGCGCCAGAGTTTTCGTTTTGGGTTCATCAGTCCCGGTACGGACGGCTGCTGGGAATGGGACCGGGGCAACGGCTGGTGCGGGCCGGAATTTTATGCGGGCGACGTCTTGTATTACGAGTCGACCAATGGCGTCATCTCGCGCGGCGACTTATATCACTTCGGCCCCGGCAGCGTCTATAACCCGCCTTCATCTTTTTCGGGCGGAAGCAGCGGCGGCGGATCGGGATTGTAATTTCAATGTTAAATTTCAACTACTTTATTTAATATATAAGGAGTCTTTATCATGAAGCGATGGTTCAGTCTGTTTGTCTGTGTATGTATTCTGGCGACGCCGGTATTTGCGCAAACCGTAATTTACCAGGAAAACTTTGACGATTACGCCGAAGCCCAAGTCCCAACCGGATGGACGAAGTCAGCCAATACCGGGCACCTCGTCGAACCGGATTTGGAATCGGCTCTTTGGAACGCCGCCAATTATGAAGGCTGGACGACCTTCGGCGATGGCTATGACGGCGAACGATTGCAGCATTCCGATGATCCGAAAAACTGGCATGCGCTCGCAACCTGGAAGAACGCGCCGGGCGCAGACTTTTCGCAAGAAGGCTCGGGCAATCGCATTCTGCTGGCGGATACCGTTATCCCCGGCGGCGGCAGCCAGATTGACACTTGGTTGGTTTCCGACCCATTCGACGTATCGGCGTATAGCTACGCCGTGTTTTCGTTTGAATCATTCTTTCGCGGCAACCAAGACCAACAAGGCGCGTATTACTATCGTTTAGACAATGGCGACTGGCAGCGCGGCTTCCACCTCGATGATGAGCGTTATCGCGATGAAGGCAACTATTGGGGGCCGTATTCGTTTGCGTATGACGTGCAAAACGCGCAAACCATTCAATTCTATTTTGTCATGTACGGCACATGGAGTTGGCATTGGGCGCTGGATAAATTTTTGTTGACGGGTTACAGCGACGTCCCGCCCGGTCCTGCAAAACCCGAGGCGATTTCTCCGCAAGGCGATGTAGGATTTACCAATGTGACCTTGCAGTCATCCGCATTCGCAGGCGGTGGCGATCACGCGTTCTCGCAATGGCAAATCCGGCTGTCGGACGGAACCTTCGGCGAAATGGAAAACGAAGGCTGGGACCCGGAACATATCGCGTGGGTGCAAAGCGATCCCGTTCTCGATACTTCATTGCAACCGAATAGTTACGCAGAAGAAACCGCGAGTTTTATTCAATACGACCTCGCTGGCGACCAGACCCAGTTTGTCGCCCGCCGCGAGTTGTTGCGCCCCGGCGCAACCTATTACTGGCGCGTTCGTCATGTGAATAACGACAATGTCGCTGGCCCCTGGTCAGATGAAGTGATGTTTAGCGTTGGCGACCTGGACGGTTTTGATCTATTGACCGAAGACTTTGACGACGCCAGCGAAGGCGAAGCCGCTCAAGGCTGGGAATTTGTCGGTACTGATTTTGAAGGCTTTGGCGACGGCGAGTTTGGCGCCATTCATGTCACGCGCCCGCGTTATCGTTGGGCCGATTTCACCGCAGGTGACGATTCCAATAGCGTCAATGTTGCGGGCGATGGGCGCCACGGCGGTTTTAAAGGGCAAGTTTCATGGGTTGCGGGTTGGTCGCATACGATGGTTGACAATGAATATTTAACGCCTGCGTTGGATTTTTCTGACGCCACTACCGGCTGGTTGATTTTTGATTCTTGCTTCAAAGGCAGCGGCGACGCGTATGTTGACATTGTCATCGACGGCGGCGAGCCGATTAATGTTCATTCGTTTGGCGCCTTTTCCGGCGGCAACGGGGTGCGCTCCAGCGTTGAAACCGTAACGTTTCCACCCGACGTGGCAGGCAAAAGCAATGTGCGGGTTCTATTCCGAACGAACAAAAATTCAGAAAGTTGGACGTTCGATAATGTTCGCATCGTTGCGAGTTCGGATGCGACCTTTATTGATCAACCGGTTGCGCAGCAGCCGTCAGGCGAAGTTAATTACACGCCGGGGTTCATCACGTTGAACGGTTCCGCGTATACCGATCCTGATGGAGAAACTCACGGCTCAACCCGTTGGCAAATTGCGCGGGCGAATGTTGGCTTCGAGCGCCCTATTGTAGATGAAATCACCAGTGAGGGCGATTTGACGGCATATCAGATTCGCAACTTGGCGCCGGGCAATGAATATATTTTCCGCGTCAAATATGCAAGCGACGCTGGACGTGAAAGCCCGTGGTCATTGCCGGGGCGGTTCATGGTGACTGTAAACGGCGGCGAATTATTAGTGTCAGAAGATTTCAATAGCCAGTCCGGTCAAGACAATCCATCCGGCTGGACGCAAGTGAATCACAATGACCCCGACGGCTTCCCCGAGTTTAATGGGTGGAGTTTCTTGACGCTTGAGTTCTTCGAAAGTTATGCACAAGGTCGCGACGGTTCGCCGTACTTTGATGGTAATGTCGCGGATGCTGACAGCGATGAGTATGAGCAATCGGGCGTCGGCGCGTTCAACAGCGAATTGATTTCGCCGACGTTGAATCCTGGCGGCAAAGGATTGTTGGTGGCGTATGATCAAATCTATCAGCACTATTCCGGCCAGGTCGGCGAGTTGAATTACTCGCTAGACAACGGCGCGACTTGGGTGAACCTCATTCGCCGTTCGCTGACTGATCTTCCCAACGACGAAAGATTTGCAGAGCCTGAACTCGTTGAGATTCCCGACGCGGCGAATTCAAGCGAAGTGAAAATCATGTGGAAACTATACGGCGCTGGCGGTTCCGACGGGACTAAGGCGTTGAACGAATGGTTCTGGGTGATTGACAACGTCAAGATTCTTTCCGTCCCGGCTGATTCTCCCGTTCAGGATTGGATGATACATTGAGTCGCGTCGCAGTAATCAATTGAAGTCAGTATACTGCATACGCCCGGGCCTGTTCCGGGCGTATGTTTTTAACGTGGGCTGAACAAATATTTTGTTGAAGGCGACTGAAAAGCAATGAGACAATTCGCTCTGTATTTTCTTCTAGGTATTTTATGTACGAACGCTACTGCGGACGATTGGCCGACCTATCGGCGTGATTTTAACCGCAGCGGCGTAACGGCAGAATCGCTTCCGTTTCCCTTGCAGGCGGCATGGATATATCAGGCGCGTCAGTCACCGGAACGCGCTTGGGACGGTCCAAACCCGCGCGACTATTGGCAACGAATTGAAGACGTTCCGCCGCGCATGACCTTCGACCGCGCCTATCATGCTTCCATTGTTGACGGGCGCCTTTATTACGCTTCGTCTGCGGATGACAGCGTGGTGTGCCTCGACGCCAAAACAGGCGAAGAAGAGTGGATATACATTGCGGGCGGCCCTGTTCGCCTTTCGCCGACAGTGAACAACGGGCGCGTGTATTTTGGCTGCGACGATGGCGCCGTCTATTGTTTGGACGCAGCCTCCGGCAAATTGATGTGGCGTTATTTCGCGGAACAAAAAGCGCGGACCTTGCCCGGCAATCAACGTTTGATTTCTCCGTGGGCGATTCGGACAGGCGTTGTGATCGAAGAGAATACGCTTTATTTCGCAGCGGGATTGTTCCCAGAAGACGGCGCCTTTCTTTGCGCTCTCGACGCTGTGAGCGGTGAAGAACGCTGGAAACAACCGCTGTCGATATCACCGCAAGGTTTCATGTTGGCGTCGGCGACTCGCCTTTATGTTCCAACCGGACGCTCTACGCCTGCGGTGTTTGATCGCGCCAATGGTGAGTATTTATATTCGCTGGGCGGCAGCGGCGGCGCCTATGCGTTGTTGACCGATGACCGCTTGTATTACGGGCCGGGACGCGCTGGCAGCATCGACGAAGCCTCATCCGAAAGTCGCGACTGGATCACGTCATTTGCGGGCCGCCGTATTTTGGTTACCGCAACCCATTCATTTATGCAAACCGATGATCGCCTCAGCGCGTTAGACCGCGTCCGGTATCGCGACTTGAACGCACAAAAGGATTCGCTCAATCAAGAACAACGAAAACTGGCGGAGGCGGTTAAAGCACTCAATGCAGAGACGGAAAAAGAAAATCTCGACGCATTGCAAACGCAAATCCGCAAATTAAAAGAGACGCTCTCCAATATAGAGCGTGGACTTACACAATGCGTGTTATGGGACGTTCCCTGCGAGCAGACTGAGGATTTGATTTTAGCGGGGGATGCGCTGATTGCGGGCGGCGACGGCGTCGTCGTTGCCTACCGAATTTCTGACGGCAAACACATTTGGAAAGCGAACATTCAAGGCCGCGCTTATGGACTGTCCGTTGCCGATGGACAGTTGTTTGTGAGTACAGACAAGGGCGCCATCTATACGTTTGGCGCTCAGAGCGGCAACAAACAAATAGTTGCTTCGCCAGAATTCACGATTCATCAACAAAAAACTTCGCCGGTTTTTAACGATACGAAAACCATCATGCAATCGCTCAATCGCGATCAAGGCTATGCGCTAATCTTAGCTGATGACTTTCCCGCTTGGGCTGACGCCATGCGGGATGGGTCTAATTTTCATCTTGCTGGAATCGACCGAGATGAAGTAAGAGTACAAGACATTCGAAAATCATTTTTCCAACGCGGTGATTATGGACGACGTATTTCAGTCCATCTTGTGAATTCCGGGCCGCTGCCTTTTACGGATTATGTCTTTAACCTGATCGTTTGTGACGACCCTTTAGTCTTGAAACAGGATGAAGGCTTGCAGGATGTCATGCGAATGCTGCGCCCTCATGGCGGCGTACTTGCGGTGAAGAGTGACTTTGTAGACGATGCGTTTGTTCAGCGCATCAAAGCGCTTTCCCGTGATTTTGTTGTGGATGACGCTCATACATCCGGCGGCTGGTTGTTCATCAAACGCGGCGGGCTTCCCGGCGAAGGCCAGTGGACTCACCCGTTTTCCACGCCTGGCAATAGCGCCAACAGCGGCGACCAACGCATTCGCGGTCAAATGCAAGTGCAGTGGTTCGGGCGTCCCGGCCCCCAGCAACTTATCGACCGCCATCACCGTGGAACCCCGCCGTTATCACTGAATGGAACCAGTCTGCTTTACGGCAACGAGGTTTTAACGGCGTTTGACGCTTACAACGGCGCCATGATTTGGGAGCGCCGCGTCCCCAATACGCGGCGGGTCGGCATCCCCTATGACGCAGGCAATCTGGCCATGTCGGATGAAGCGGTGTTTCTGTTATCGAAAGACGAGTGTTTGCGTTTTGATACGCAATCCGGCGATGAACAATCGGCGTTGTCCATGCCTCGAATCGGCGATAGGCCGCTTCATTGGGGGTATTTGGCGCTGACGGACGGCGCCGTGTTGGGCAGCGCGCAGGAAGCCGAAGCGGCGCGCACCGAACTGAGCCGCGCGGAGGTTGTCGAGCAATACAATCAGTTTCGCCCATTGCCCTTGGCGCAGTATTTGTTCGCGCTGGATGCGAATACCGGCGAGACAAAATGGACGTATCAAAATGGGCTAATCCCCAATATCTCAATTGCGGCGGACGGCGGTTTTCTCTATTTCGTCGAAAGCCGAAATCCCGAAGCGCTGCTGTCGGACCGCTCCCGGTTGCCGCTTAAAACATTACTGAAGCGCGACGCCTATCTGGTCGCGCTTGACATCAAGACAGGCAAGCCGGTTTGGGAACAGCCCGTTGATTTGACCGATTGCGAGCATGTGTTTTATTTAAGCGCATCAAATGGCGTCGTGACGATTGTTGGTTCCGGCAATCGAAAAGAAAAAAATTCTGTTTGGTATTATGTCTATGCGTTTGACGCGGCGAACGGCGAATTATTGTGGCGACGCGATCATGCGAACTCGCGGCCTGGAATCGGCGGCGATCATGCCGAACAGGTGCATCACCCGGTGTTGATGGATGACGTAATCGTTGCGGAGCCGCTTGCGTATAAACTAAAAACGGGCGAACCCTATTCGCCGCCGGGCGACGAGAAGCGGTGGAGTATGCCGAACAGTCGCGGCGGTTGCGGGACGATATCCGGTTCGGCGTACTGTGTTTATTACCGCAACAGCAACCCGATGATTCAAGACCTGGCGGACAATGACGGTCAGCAACGCATCAGCTCCGCCAACCGTACCGGGTGTTGGATTAATGTCATCGCAGCAGGCGGCGTGTTATTGATGCCTGAAGCGAGTTCTGGCTGTACATGCAACTATTCGATCCAGACATCCATCGCTTTTATTCCTGTGGGAGATTCATTTAAATAAACGCAACAATTGCTACGGCATAAAAAACAGGAGACTTGCATGAATTGCTTCTCAGGATTTGACCACCCAGCCATCGCCGCCAAAAATAGCGCGGCATTATCGAAATGGTATTGTGAGATGCTGGGGTATACGGTTGCGGCCCAAAACGCCGACCCGGCGTTTTTATTGAAGGCGCCCGACGGTACATTTTTAGAAATCATGTCAGCAAACGACGATCCACGCGCGGAGCGTCAAAACCACACGCCCGGGCTTTCTCATTTGGCCTTTCGAGTTTCCAGTTTTGATGAAGCGCTCAAATGGTTAGACGAACGGGGAGTCGAGTGGTTTGGTGAAGAAGGCGACGCGCTTGGCGGTGGGCGGGTGCGTTCGTTTTTCGATCCAGAAAATAACTTGGTCCAAATTGTTCAGCGCTAAATGCCGCTGTTATTGATGCTATTGAACGTCTCCGTGCAAGACGTAGGCATTCACAGGCGCTCACAGAGATACACACACGCCAGAACTGGCTGCTCTACTGTTGACAGTCCGTATTCCCACCTCAAGCGAAATGAGTTTAAGATGGGTTCTCAATAGTCGATTTGATACCCCGCTGTTTGCTTGCGGCGGGGGCCGTCATTTTTATCAATACTGAAAGAACCTATTGCTTCTCAATGCGATAGAGGTCTTTGGTGGTGCGAAGATAAAGCGCTTTGCCGTCCACGGCGGGCGTCGCCATAAAACCATTGTCGAGTTTATTTTCTGCGAATACGGAAAGCGCTTCGCCGGGCTTGTACAACTTCGCTGTCCCGTCGGTCGCGAAGCTATAAATCACGCCGTCGCCATAGATTGGCGACGCGTAAAACTCGCCGCCCAGGCGCTCGCGCCACACTTCTTCGCCGTTCAAGGCGTTGACGCAAGTCGCCACGCCGCCATTGTTTATCATATAAATCTGTTCGCCAATCAACAGCGGCGACACCATGCTGGGGATGGCTTTGTCATATCGCCAAACCACTTCGCCGTCGGGTTTGACGCCCATCAGGTCGGCGTTGCCGCGCCCGGTGATGAGATAGACCAAGCCGTGCCCAAACATCGCCATCGAGGCGTTTGAGTACGAGCCGTGGTCGATCTTCCACAACTCTTTGCCGTTGCGGGGGTCATAAGAAAACGAGCCGTATGATGCGGATATCCACATCTGCGGCGAGCCATTGATTTCGCGAACCAGCGGCGTACTGAACGCCTTGCGGAAATCGCCTTCGCGCTTGGGATTTCCGTCAATATCAATGTCGAGAAATTTGGTCGTGCGGTCGGTTTTCCATACGATCTTGCCGGTATTTTTGTTCAACGCCGCTTGATATTGCAGGTCGGCGCCGTCAAAGGTGAGGATGATAAGATCATTATAGATGACGACGGAAGACGCCGGGCCGCGGTAGTGATTGCAAGGCAGGTCGCGTTGTTCCCATAAGGTCTCAAATGATTTTGTATCAATGGCCGCCGTGCCGTAACTGCCGAAGTGAACATACACCCGTCCCCCTTCAATGGCGGCGGTGCAAGAGGCGTATGTATTGACGTCGTTGCCCAGCGGGCGGGGCGAGTCGACGGTAAACAGCAACTTATCGAACAGCACCTTGCCGCTCTCTTTGTCGATGCAGAAGACATACATGTTTTTGCCGTCTTCCGTCGCGGAGGTTAGCCAAATCTGGTTCCCCAAAATCACGGGCGAAGACCAACCATGATCGTGGATCGGCGTTTTCCATACGACGTTTTCTGTCTCGCTCCATGTTGTAGGCAGGCCGATTTTGTCTTTGCCTTCAGGCGTCGGAACGATGCCGTCTTGATTGGGGCCGCGAAACTGCGGCCAGTCCGCCCACGCAGTCGTTGTCAAAACGCACAAACTGATAATCAATAGATTTCTCAACATTGGATTGATGCCATCCCTATTCTTTTTTTATTATGAAACTCCCAGATTGTTTGTGATTGTATCATACTGATATTTTGGTAGAATTTCCACGCAGGGTTGTAATTCATTTTGAGATGGGAAGTCAGCATGAACAAAGTCTGTTTTTTATTCGTATTTGCTGCGTTTATACTGGTGGGGATATTGGCGCTAAACGTGATCGCCCACCCGCCGTTTCCCGATTATGTAGAACACCACGTTTCAATAGTGTTGTCGCCAAATTATATTGATGCGACCGTCCGGTTTACCTTTCATCAAAAAGAAGCCTTAGCGGTGCGTCGCCGGATTGACGAAAACCACGACAAGACGCTTACCACGGATGAGTATGAGGCGTTTTTAGGACGCATCGCCAATCAACACGAATGGTTGACGCTTCAAGTCAATGATGAGCCATTAAACATGGTCGTGTTGTATGACCCTGCATTCGATGAATTCGGAAACGATCAAGTTAACCAAACGATGTTTGTATGCGAGTTCTCATTTTTCTCACAGACGCCGCCAATTGATAATGTGAATACCTTGCGGATCGACGATTCGTTTATGCCGCAGACGCCTGCCGTATGCGTGTTGAGTGCGACTGCGATATCCGGCGCGCCGCTTCGCGATGCGACAGCAAGCGGCGCAATGTCGGGGCCGTTGCCGTTGCGTATCGCGTCGCCTGATGTTGGCAGCGCGTCACGCGTCTTTACGCTGGCTCTAACCAAAGACCATTTTGCGGGAGAAAAACCATGATGCTAAGAACAAGTACGTCAAATATGCGATTTGTATTGCAATGGATTTTGTTCTCCTGTCTATTGATGTTTGTATTTATCACGCCGTGCAGCGCAGCCGTATCCGTCTCAGGCGCGGCGTCGTTTTGCGGTGAGTTGGTACAGAACCATTCGTATTTATTCAATGAGCCGGAACGGACTCAACTGGATGAAATCAACCGCCAATTGCGCCGTTTGGTCGAGCAAGAAAAAAATGCAGATGAGGCGAATAAATCTGAATGGAACGCGCAAGTGCAAGACGCCGTTAAGCAGATGTTGACATGCCTTGAGTCCACCAAAATGGTCGCGCGCTTTTCGATTGAAAATGGAGCAATCAAGAAATTGGATGCGGAAGCCGTCCAGTTGCCGGGCGATGAGGGCGCGTTTCTGGTACGCGTTGATGCGGGTGGAGACGGGGAGCGCTTCGTTGTTCATTCACAGCAATACGGCGAGTTTCCCGAAAACCGTTTATGGAAATTCAACATCGCCTCTCAAGGCGTTACGTGGATATTGATTTCGTTGTTTGACGTTCCCGCCGATGAGATTACCGTGTCAGTGCAATTTGAGCGCGATGGCTCTCCGCACTTATTGTCATGGATCAAACTTAAAACGCCGCCCGCTGGGTTGTTGCGTTTTCAAGTATTGGGCGATGACACAGGCAAGCCAGTCCCGGCGATGGTGCGTCTGGTGTGGATGGCGAATGGACGCGACCGCCGCCCCAGCAATGGTCTCGAATTCGCGCCCCAGATGGACAGCCAGGGTTCGCCGTCTGGACGCCGCATGGCGCAACTGCCGGGCGGACTGGAAGGGCCTTATTGGTGCGTCCCCGGTCCGTTTGAGATGCGCTTGCCGCCGGGCGAGTGGCAGGTCATGGTTCGCCGGGGCGTAGAGCATGTTCCGGTTCGCAATACGTTTACGATTGCACCTGGAAAGACGGTTGAAAAAACCTACCGCCCCAAGCGCTGGGTGGATATGCGAAAACAAGGCTGGTACTCAGGCGACGAGCATGTCCACGGTCGCATGGTCAGTAATCTGGATGCGCAGCGGTTGCAAGCCTGGGTGCAGGCGGAGGACATTCATATCGCAAACATCGTCAAAATGGGCGACGTCTACCGCACATGGTTTGAGCAGCGCGGCTGGGGCAAAGAGTATCGGATCAAAGTGGATGACTTTATCTTATCGCCGGGGCAGGAATGCCCGCGCACCCATGAAGAACTCGGCCACACCATTCACATGAATACGACATCAATGGTGCGCGATACCAATAAGTATTTTCTCTACGATTGGGTCTTCAACCAAGTTGATCAACAGGGCGGGCTGTCTGGTTTCTGTCATGTCTTGTTCGAGATGTTTCATGTCCATCGCGGCATGAGTTTGTTTGTCCCTGATGGTTCCGTCGATTTCATTGAGATCATGCAGTTCAACCAAATGGGGACCGGCCTGTATTATGATTTTCTCAACCTGGGCTACAAACTCACCGCCGCCGCTGGCTCTGACGTGCCCTGGGGCGGGACCGTCGGCGAAGTGCGAATGTATGCGTATTTGGGGCAACAACAATTTTCTGCTGACGCGTGGTTTGATGCAGTCAAAGCGGGGCGTACGTTTGTCACTAACGGCCCGATGATCGAATTCACGGTGAATGGAAAACGCCCTGGAGAAGAAATCATCGTGAAAAATAGCGATGAGGTGAAAGTCGAGGCGCGGGTGTGGGGCGGAAAAGGCCGCTTTACGCCGACCGAACTCGAAATCGTTTCACAAGGCGAGGTCATTAAACGCATTGAGCCTGTGCAAAAGAACCAGGAAGAAATACATGTGAAATTTTCGCTTCCCGCCAAAGACGGGTTTTGGATCGCGGCCCGCGCCAAAGGCAGCGACGGCTCGCAAGCGCACACCACGCCGATCTATGTGAAAAAGAACAATTTGCGCTTCTGGAATATTGATGAGACTGAGCGCTTGCTGGATGAACGAATGGAAAGTCTGCAAGAAGTCGAAGACATGCTCGAGGAATACAAGAGTCGTTTTGAGCGCGAATCAGGCAACTTTCTACTTATGCAATACGTTCAACAAGGGCCCGAATTAATGAAGCGGGTCGAGCGGGCGCGCAAAGCCTATCGTGATTTGCGGAATAAATACAATGCAGAACGTAAAGAGCGTGAATAGTAATCAATCAGATTGGAACGCACAATGAACTACGACACTCATTTCTTTAAAAACGTGATGGATAACATTGCCGACGGCGTGTATTTTGTGGATTGCGACCGCCAAATCACATACTGGAACAAAGGCGCCGAACGGATTACCGGATTTATGTCGGATGAAGTCATCGGGTCGAAGTGTTTTGATAATTTATTGAATCACGTTGATGGGGAAGGTACCCAACTTTGTCATGGCAAATGCCCGCTGGCTTATTGTATTGAAGACCAGAAATACCGTGAAGCCGATGTGTTTTTGCATCACAAAAACGGGCATCGCGTTCCCGTAAAAGTCAGAGCGAATCCATTATGCGACGACGATGGAAAAGTGATCGGCGCCGTTGAATTGTTTACCGATTCGACAACCTATATGGAAGCGATGGAGCGGATTAAAGCGCTTGAAAACGAAGCCTACCTCGACTTTTTGACTCAACTGCCAAACCGGAACTTTTTAGATAAAACATTGTTCAGCCGTTTTGAAGAATGGCAGCGTAATCAATGGAGTCTGGGCGTTGTCATGTTTGATATCGACCATTTTAAGAAATTCAATGATCAATATGGTCATAAAATGGGCGACAATGTTTTATGTAAAGTAAGTGAAACCTTTCAGCGAAATGCGCGCGCTTATGATGTGATCGGGCGCTGGGGCGGCGAAGAGTTTCTCGCCATTGTTCCCAATATCAATTCAAAAGCGCTTATGAGTTGGGCGGACCGTTTTCGTCTGCTCATTGAAAAAACAAGTTTACGATCTGAAGACAAACTTCTTGCGGTTACGGTCTCTGCTGGCGCTACGATTGCCCGTGAAGCCGATACCATTGAGACTCTGACCAAACGCGCGGATGAGTTGCTGTATCAATCAAAAGAGAATGGCCGGAATCGAGTGACGATTGATTAACGGGTCGAGAGCGCAACGCCTGTCTGCTTGACTGGGATGCGCCGCATCATAGAATAACGAACAGACCGAAAGGCGTCCGCCGCAGGTGGATGAAAAGGGAAGCCGGTGTGAAACCGGCGCGGTCCCGCCGCTGTAACCAGGAACGAAACCTCAACCGCCATTGTTCCAGACTGGAATGAGAAGGCGAGGGAGTAGGAGCAAGCCAGACGCGCCTGGGAGCCAGAAGACCTGCCTTTCACATTTCGCCAAACCGTTTCGCCGACCGGGGAGAAGGCGCCGTTTTCTCGATTTTCCTCTTTTCGATCTATGCGAACATTTGGCCCACATGAGGTGAGGTTGTGCGGACAGACGCAATCCACAAACAGGGCTTTACCCTGATTGAGTTACTCGTTGTCGTCGCAATGATCGGTATCCTTTCTGCGATTGCCATCAACAATTACCACTTGGCGTTAGAAAAAACCGACGCTGCAGGCGCCCAACACAATCTGCGAATTCTCAGCACGGCGCTGCAATCTTACCGCATCGACCATAACGCCTATCCGCTCGCGGACGGGCTTGCCGACTCCGTCCCCCGGCCCGACCAGACCGCATGGGGCTGCGGGCCTGCCGCCAATGGCTATTGGAGCGGCGTTCCATTGGCGCTGGTTGACCAAGGTTATTGCCAGGAACCCAATTTATATGACCCTGCGCTGAAACGAAAATATAATGAGTCTATTGAAGCGTATTCCACTTGCGAGCCGTCTACCTTTTCCGGTCATCAAGTTCCGCGCTGGCGGTTTATGCGTTTTGCTTACAACTACGCGGCGCTCGACGCGGGCGCTGCGGGCGGAGGCGAACAGAATGTGGAAGAGTCTAAAGACGGCGGCGTCTGGTTGGTGCGCAGCCTTCATATTGATGTGGGGGATTTCGACCTCGAACGCGCGGTCCCGTTCCCGCATCGCGTTGTCCCGGAGGATGAACCCAACAGCGTTTGGAACGGAGAGTTTGAACTTACGCTTGGCGGAGACATCCACCTTCGCGCTGTGCAGCGCTTACGCTAGCCATCGCGTTTTGAATTGCCGATAATAGCGTATTCTTGTTATAAGGCGGTTCAACATGGCGCACCATCACCATCATCATGGCGAACATGACCACGGACATTCTCACTCGCATTCACATGACGCCGGGCATATCGAAACAGCCGCTCGCGCTTATTGGCAACGCATCGCGCCCGCGCCGCGCGCATTGGGCGGCTTGGATGAATTGGCTGTGCGCTTATGTATGGCGCAGGGAGCGCATCATCCGAGTGCGGCGCCCCGGCAGGGTTTATATTTTTCTGCGGACGAAACACAGATTGCGCTAAGCGTTGTTTGCGATCAATTGAGCAATAACTTAAGTGCGCCGTTTGAGTCCGTCCCGCTTCGTGCAATCGAAAGCGTTGATCTAAAAACGCGAATCCCGAGAGCGCGCGACATGATGAGAGCGGGTTCCATCGCCGCGGCGAACGCGATGAGAGATGGAGCCAAACTACTTCTCATTGCAATCAATCAGTACCCGGTCGAACAGGCGGCGGCGCTATTCAACTTGTTGAGCGACACCCCGTTGAATGATGCGGCGGCTTGCTTCGCTTCTGGAAAATTTAATCTGGAAAACGGTGAGATCATGCGCTCTACGCTCGAAGCGCATCAAGGCAATCCCGTTGCGGCGTTAGCGCAGATTGGCAATGCGGAACTTCTGGCGGCGGCGGGCGCTGTCTTGCAGGCCGGGTCGCATGGAACGGCGATTCTATTCGACGGGCTTCATGCTGTGCTGGCGGGCGCGGCGGCGGCGAAGATTGATGCGTCGGTAAAACACTCAATGTTTGCGGCGGCGACCGGTGCGCAAAGCAACGCTCTATGGAACCTTAATATTTCGCCCGTTTTCGCAAGCCCGGATTCTATGGAGATTGGCGTCGGCGCATTATTGGCGTTGCAGCGAATTGATCTTGCCTCAGAATTAATGAATAAAACTGGTTCATCTGGTAAGTGAGTACGTACATTGATGGATGGTCATGATATTTATTCAGAAACAGGCTCCGGTATTTCAAAAATTGACAAACCAATCAGGCATGGGTGGAACTCTGGGAGCGCCTGTGCATAAGGGCTTGAAAGCCCGCACTGAAGCAAGCAGAGTTGTACCCATGCCTGATACAGCGAAAGATCAAGAATTTACGAAAAAGCGTCAAAAAAACGCA